>JAFEDM010000523.1 GCA_018241625.1 Pseudomonadota bacterium
CGTGACCGACGCCGCCAGCGCCGTGGCAAGCTGGGCGGCGGTCATGCCGCTGGTGACCGTGGTCTGCACCAGGTCACCGGCGATGTAGAGCGCCAGCGTGCCGTTGGCCGTGGCTGGGCCGGTGAAGCCGATGTTTCCGGTCGCGGCCGTGCCGGCCGAGGCGTCGATCGGCAGCGCCCAGACCTCTCCGAATGGGTCGTTGGCGCGGTAGGTCGACACCATCCGGGCCAGGATGGAACCCGCGCCATATTTGGCCTTGGCGTCGGCGACGCTGCTGACGATTTCCGGCGTGCCGGCCGTGGCCGTGCCGCCGCTCGTCGCCATGGCGCCGATCAGCAGGGCGCGAAGCTGCGGCTGGGCGGTGTTCGCGTGGCTGGGATCCAGCTCGGCGTAGAACAGCGGCTCGCGCAGGGTGGACGGGATTTGATGGAAGGGGATGTCGGTCATCGCGCCCTACTCCTGGGGGGTGGGAGCCGCGGCGGCCTTCGCCGGCTTGGCGGGTTTGACTTCCACGAGGTCGCCGTCCTCGAGGGCGCGGGCGATGTCGAGGTTGTTCGGGTCGAGCTCGTCGCCATCTGCGGCGACCAGCGTCTTGGTGTCCGTGCGCCGGAATTTCCGGCCGGGCGGCGGGGCGAGCAGCATGGATATTTCCCTATTGGGGGAGCGTGGCCGTGAAGGCGCCCTCCGCCCGGCCATCGGGGCCTTGGGTGCGGGGCGCAGGATTGCCGTCGGTCCGGAATGGATTGTCGGGCTGATCGCCGGACAGGTCGCTCTGGGCCGAGAAAACGTTCACCAGGTCGGCGAAGACGGCCAGCTCCTCGATCGCCGAGGCGTCGGGGATGTGGAAGTCGTCGTAGGCCTGGGCGTACTCGACGTCGAACTCCATGGAGAGCTGGCCCACCGGCTGCTCGCCCTTGGGGCTGACGTCGTTCAGGATCCGGACTTCCTTCACCTGCTGGATGGCGGCGTAGAGATCGTGGTCGTTGATCACGGCCACTTCGATCTGGCGCTGCAGCACCGCGAGCGCGGCCAGCAGGGCGCCCGCGGCCGCGTCGTCGTCCTGCGCGCGGCTGGTGACCCGGGCCTGGATCGAATAGGTGGTCACGACCGTGAAGCCCGGCGCCGCGCGGCCCCAGCTTTCCTTTCGCTCCGACGGCGACTGCACCAAGATCATCGGCAACTCGCCCGGCGTGGTCGGCCAGTCGCGCGGCGCGAAGACATTGGGCCCGGCTCCGGTGGCGTAGACCGGCGGGCTGGCGCCGGCGTTCGGGCCCAGCAGGGCCGCGACGATCAGCGCCTGGATGGTGTCCGAAGTGATCGTCGTCACGGGTCACCTCGCGGCGAGCGGATCGGGATCGCAGAGCGATCCGGCCGAGCCGCCACTAAGAATCCGACAGGTTCAGTTCCAGCTTTCGCGAGCCCTTGCCGTCGGGCTGGATGTCCACCACGCGGTAGGTCTTTGCGACCCGCGGAATGGTTATCCGGTCGCCCTTGACCGAGGCCACGGGCAACTGGCTGTCGCGGACGCTGACGACCGGCTTCTGCAGGGCGAAGGCCGGATCCCCGTCGTCGCCGTGCAGCATCAGGGCCGTGAAGCCGTCGTCGAAGATGCCGGTGACGGCGTAGGAGCCGCCGGCCTTCGGCAGGTAGACCACGGGCTCGCCGAAGGCGTCGTGCGCTGCGGCGAGCGTCGTGGCGTCGAAGTCGATCACCTACTCGCCGTTGGAGACGGTGGGACCTTCGAACGGCGGCAGGGCCGGGGCGTCCGGATCCACCAGCACGCGGTCGGCGCGCAGGCGAGCGACCTCGTCGGCCGGCAGGCGCACCGTGCCGCCCTTGTGGGTCTCTTCCGCCTTGCCCGCGGCCGGGTTGTCCCAGATCACGCAGCCGCGGGCCACGGTGGCCTCGACCAGGCCGTCGGACTTGGGCGCGGCCTTGCCCTTGGGCGCCTTGGCCGGAGCGTCGCCGCCGGCCTGCTCGACGAGGTCGGTGGCCGCCTCGGCGGCGGTGTTCGTGTCGTTCGCTTCGGACATGGGGTGTTCCTTTTTTCTGGGGCCTCGGCCGGCGCGCGAGGCGCGCCCGATACGCTCGGTCCCGCAGTCCTTAGATGACGGTGGCGGCCAGGCAGGCGTTGACGCGGCTGGGGATCATCAGCGGCGCCGACTGCATCAGGATGATGCGCTGCGACGGGTCGTCCTGGAGGTAGGTCTTCGGGGCATAGGCCATGGGGCCGTAGTTGAAGGTCTCGTCGAGGATCAGGCCGAAGGCCCGGGTGCCCATCATCTGCGGGCCGCACAGGATGACCGTGCCGTCGGGCAGCATCGGCTGCTCGACGTTGGAGGTGTCGACGTACCAGTCGTTGTAGAGCCACAGGTCGTACTGGCCCCAGCGGCCCTTGTAGGCCGCGCCCTTCTCGATCGTCGGGCCGATCTGCAGCGAATTGCCCTGGTCGCCCAGCTTCGGGTAGTAGATCGCGCCCTGCACGCCCTCGGCGTTGACGAAGGCCGCCCAGGCGCCGGGGGTGAAGACGATGTCGGACACCTGGGCGCCGGACTTCTTCAGGATCAGCTGCTGCCAGGTCTCGATGTTCTTCTGCGGGACCGGGTCGCGGCCGTCGGCGTTGAAGTTGCCGCTGACGCCCCACTTGCTGGAACCCGACAGGGTGATGGTGAGCGCCGAATCCCGCGCGAAGTCGATGACGGCGGTCGGAAACCCCTTGCCGGCCACGGTGATCTGGCCGGTGCGCAGGACCGAGGCCGCCATCCACTCCAGGCGGCGGTTGAGCATGTCGACCTGATCCTCCATCTCGAACTGGAGGTTGGCCATCGCCCGTTCCATCGGGGTCATGTCGCCGCCGATGCGCTCGCCGATCATCCGGCGGACCGGCTTGCGCAGGTCGGGCGCGCGCTTGTCCTTGATGTACGGCGGCTTGAACTTGTTGGTCTGGTAGCGCCGGCTCTCGACCAGCTCGCCCTGCACGAGGGGGCTGACGAAGGGCGACATGCGCCGCTTGCCGACGTCGATGTCGATGTCGATTTCCTCGGTGTCGGCCAGACCGACGCCGGGGCAAAAGCGGTCGGCCAGGAAGTTTTGCGACAGCTTCAGGTTCGGGACGACCGCCACGAGCTTGGCGGTATCGTAGGTCAGGTTGCCGGTCATGGCGGGGAGGTCTCCAGGGGTTCTTTGCGGGCCGCTCGACCGGGTTCACCCCCGGCGAAAAACCGGGGTCCGCTCGCGGCAGGCGAGGTGGGCGGGGAGGGGGCTAGCTCGGGTCGGCGTTCGAGACATCGCCGCTGACGGTGCGGATGACCATGCCGCCGCGCTGGTCGAGGGCGCTGCGCACCGAGCCGATGGTGTGGCTGGTGTCGAAGCTCAGCGCGTTGGCGTTGAAGCAGCCGCCGATGTAGACGCCGCAGGTGACGTCGCCGCCCGACGGGTCGGTGTTGTCGACCAGGATGGCGACCGGGGTCTGGCTGCCGTCGGTGGCGGTGGCCACCGAGAGCTTGTACTTCACGGTCGGGCTGGTGACCTTGATGGTGAAGGTGTCGCCCACCGCATAGTCCGGCGTACCGTCGGCCAGGGTGAAGGCCAGGCCGCCGCCGGTGAAGGCCACGCCGACCTCGCCCACGCCCACCAGGTCGCCGCGCGGGCCGAACAGCTCGAACCGGCCCTGGTTGGTCACCGCCTCGACGATGTTGAGGCGATAGGTGCCTTCGCGGGCGCCGCCGGCGACGGTGATCGCGCCCATGGCGCCCGTGCCGGTGTTCGAGCCGCCGGCGGTGGCCGTGGCCGTGCCGGCGGTGACGGTGCGGCCGAGCACCGCGCCGCGGGCGAGCGCCGCGGCGCCGGTGAGGGTCACCGTGTCGGTGACCAGCAGCGGCTGGACGTCGGCGATCAGCTGATCGGGGATAAACGCGTCCGACACCATGCCGGGCGCGAAGGCGTTGGGACCGTAGTTGGTCATCTCAAAGTTCCTTCGAAGGGGTCGGATCGGATGCCGGCGCCCATCCCATGGGCGTCAGCGGCGTGGGGTTGCGGCGGGCCTAGGCCTTGCCGCGGGACTTCTCGACGGCGGCCGCCATCTGGGCGGCGAAGCTGTCGGTTTCGGAGGCCGGCTTGGACGCGCGCGGCGCCTCGGCGCCGACGGCCGGCTGCGGCACCCGGGCCATACGCTCGTGGGTGCGCGAGACGCGGGCGGCGGCTGGCGCCGGGGCGGCGCCGGTGGGCGCGACGGCCAGGGCCGCGATCACCTGCTTGCCGCTCATGTCGGTGGACGCCGCCAGGTGGCAGGCCAGGGCGACGTTGTGCGGGCCGACCACCTCGGCGCCGAGGATCCGCGACCAGCGCGCGCGCTCGGCCTTGCGGCCCGCGGCCGCGGCCTTGGCCATGTCTTCGTCGTCGGAGTCTTCCTCCGCGGCGTATTCGTCGGAGTCGTCTTCGTCGGCCTTGGCGTCCTTGTCCTTGTTTTCGTCTTCCTCTTCGGAGACCGGGCCGTCGGTGTCGGGCTTGGTGGGATCCTTCGGCTCGCCCTCTTCGCCCTTGGGCGCCTTCGCGTCCTTGTCCTTGGTCTCGTCGTCCTCTTCGGCGGCGATGGCCTGGTCCTCGGGCTTCTTGTCCTCTTCGGCCTTCGGGGCCGCGGCGCGGGCGCCCTTCAGGCCGCCGAGCAGGTTGGCGAACGGCGACGCCGCAGCGGCGCCCGCCAGCAGGCGAGTCGTCTTCATTTCGGTTTTCCCTTGTGTGGGTTCAGGCCAGCTCGGCGAGCAGGGCCCGGAAGGCCTCGTCCGGCGCCATGACAGCGTCGGCCAGGCCAGCGGCGACGCCGTTGGCGCCCTGGAAGGTGGCCGCCTTCAGGCCTTTCACGGCCTCGGCGGTCAGTCCGCGGTTGCGCGCCACGGTCGCGTAGAGCAATTCGCCAGCTTCGTTGACCTCGGCCTGGATGGCCGCACGCGCCTCGGCGGTGAAGGGGACTTCCGAATGTCCGTCCGTCTTCCGGTCCGCGTCTTCGGACGTGATCATCGTGACGTCGAGGCCTGCCTTGTCGAGGGCCCGGCTGGCGTCGATATGCATGGCGATGACGCCGGCTGATCCTGTGCCGCCGCTGCGCGGGACGATCACACGGTCGGCCGTGGTCGACAGGACGCAGCCGGCGGAATAGGCGCAGTCGTCGAGGATCGCCCAGACGGGCTTGATGCCTCTAGCGTCGTACATGGCGTCGGCCAGGTCGAAGAGGCCGGAGATGTCGCCGCCGCCGGTGTCGTAGACGGTAGCGATCGCCTTGACGGCCGGGTCCTCCAGGGCGGTGAAGTAGGCTTGGCGGATGCCGTCGTAGCCCACCATCCCGCTATATGGCCGGAGGCTGCGAAGCTTGTGGACCAGCGTCCCCTCGATCGAGATCACCGCCACGCCCGTATCCGCCACCATGTCGTAGCCCGGATCGACCCGGGTTTCGCGTTGTCGCCGGAATCCGTCGTCCTCGTCCCACGGATCTAGGTCGAAGGCCTGCAGCGGCACGACTGCGCCGTCGAGGCGGACAAGGTTGGCGAAGCCGAGGCGTTCACCGACGCCGCCGAGCACAAGTTCCGCCTTGCGCGGATGCAGGGCCAGCGGCCGGTTGGTCAGTTTGCCGACGATGTGGGCGTAGGAGGTCATGCGGCCTCCGGTTTCTTGGCGCCGTTGCTTGCCGGCGTGCCGTTGGCGGCCGGCGGGGCGGCGTTCATGTTGGCCCAGGTGGGCACCTCGAGGCCGCGGTCCTTGAAGGCGCGGACCTCGATCGCCCGCTGGTCGAGGATGTCTTCGAAGTCCTCGCCGGCGTGTTCGGCGGCCTCGTGCTCCAGGGTGGAGAGGCCGGCGTCCATCCCGAGGACGGCGCCCTGCTTCTCCGCCACCGGATCGACCCAGCCCTTGCCCGGGCCGAGCCACGCCGCGCGGCCGAAGGCCTGGCGGAACTCGATGAAGTCCGGCACCTCGCCGCCCTTTGGCATCGGCGGGTCGTCGAGGTCGTGCGCCTCTTCCAGCAGGCAGATGCGGATCGGGTTGGCGAAATAGGATCCGAAGTTCGCGCGGCGGCGGGTGACGGTCTTCCAGATTTCGTTGATCTCGGCCCGCAGGCTGGAAAAGTTGACGTCCGAATAGTCGCCACTGACCTGGCTGGCGCCGGAGCCCACGGCCATGGCCATGTTGCGCAGCACCGCCTTTTCGAAAATCCCGAAGTTCGGGTTCGGGCGCTGCGGCTGCAGGAACTCCAGCTTTTCGCCGGGATACATCTGGGTGACGCGCACGCCGCCCACCTCGATCTTGCGATCCTGGTGGAAGTCGGCGCGGCCGTTCTGATAGGCGTTGACGCTTGTGGCGTCGCCTTCGCCCAGGGCCTCGGCCATCAGCTCATGGTCGAAGGGGCTCTCGGCGATCGCCGCGAAGATGGCGTTGATCAGGGCGGCGTCGAGCTCGGCCTTGTCGTACTTGAACAGCATCCGCGCGCGCTCGAGCACGGCGGTGAAAATGCCGTCGCCGCCGCGGTGCTGGCCGGCCTGGGTGGGCTCGAAATGGTGCACCACCATGGGGCGGCCCCAGGCGGTCTCGCGCGGGACATATTCCCAGGTGACGGTGTCGGGGCCCGCCCACCAGTCGCCGATGTGGGCTTTGCGGAAGTGGTAGCCGACGGTGACGTCTTCGCCATCGACCTGGCAGCCGCCGCGGATTTCCTCGGTGTCGAAACGATTCTGCGGGTTCGATAGCTGGTCGGGGTTCATCAGCCGGACGCAGGTGGCGTAGCGCGCCATGCCGGGCGCGATCCGATCCGGCTTCCAGCCCATGATGGCGACGGCGTCGTTGTCGATCAGCAGGTGGCGAAAGCCGACGCCATAGATGGTCGACATCAGGAAGCGGCGCGAGGCGTCGCACCACTTGCCGGTCTCGTCGTGCGCCCAGGAGCGATAGACCCCGTTCGCCCAGCGGGCGTATTCCTCAGCCCAGATCGGGTCGAAGCGGCTGTTGGCCGTGTAGGCCGCCAGCGCCCGGTGATCGGGCTTGGCGATCGGGCGGAAGCTGGCGCCGATGGCGTTGTCCAGCAGCCGGGTGACGGCGCCGGAGGCCCAACCGTCGTTGCGGGCCAGGTCGCGGGCCCGGGCCACGATGGTGTCGCGGAACGGGTTGAGGGCGATGTCCTGAGACCACAGGGCCGGGCGCCAGGCCTCCATGTGCTCGCCACCATAGTCGGCGGCGTCATAGGCGGTCATGCGTCCGCCGCCGGCCAGCGCCCGGTGGCGCGGCTTGGGCTGGTCGGCCATGGGCTGGCCGCGATGGTCGAGGATGCGCGGGACGTCGGTCACAGGTAGCGCATCCGTAGCGGTCGGCGGCGCGTGCCCGGCATGTTAAGCGCCTGCTGCAGTGAGCGGATGTACTGCGACAGGGCGCCGATCTCGGCGGCGGTGTAGGTCACCGAACGGTTGCCGTCGCCCTGGGCGTAGCTGACGGTCACCGGCTTGCCGCCGGTCATCAGCTGGTTGTAGGCGCTCTGAGCGGCCAGAAGGTTGGCGTTCAGCTGGTCCAGCGACAGGCCGGACAGCAGGGTGGTGCGAGGGGCGCAGATCGTCATCGGCCTACACCCTCAAATCGCCGCGCGTGGCCGTGAGGTCGGCCATGCGGAACAGTCGTTCGGACGCGCCACGGCTGCCATCGGTCAGGTCCATCGCGCAGGCGACGTAAAGCAGCAGATCGTCCAGTCGCCGGCGCTTTTCGGCATCCGGCAGGCCCACGGTGGCAAGGGCCACCAGGCGCGCGGCCGGCATGGTCCGCAGATCTTCGCCCATGCGCCTGGTTTCCTAGGCCAACCGCCGCTTGGGCCGCTGGCTGGTGTTGGTGGCGACCCCGACCGTCGGAGAGGAAGCGGTCGGGGTCGCGGGCGGCTGGCCTGGGGGCGCGGCCGCGACAGGCTGGCCCATCGGGGGGGCGGCCAGCATGTCTTCGAGGTCCAGTTGTCCGCCCATCGGCGGCGGCGTCTCGCGCTCGGCCTCCAGGGCGTCCCATTGCCGGTCGACCATGGAGCGCACGCCTAGCTTGATGGCGGCGGCCTCGGCCTGCAGGCGGGTGTCCAGGCCCTCATTGGCCTGGTTGGGATCCTTGACCCATTGCCAGGTCTCGAACCCCGCCTTGTTCTTTTTCGCCTGCCGCCGCTCGGCGGTCAGCTGGCGGAAGTATTCGTCATCCAGCCCACGCGGCAGGCCCACGAAGCCGCGCTCGAGCGGGTCTTCCTTGGCCAGGTTGCGATAGAGGGCCATCTTCAGGACGCTGGTCCCGAAGTTGTAGAATCGGCGCGACCACTTCAGCAGCTTGCCGGTCTTGTCGCTGCGTTCCTTCTTGACCCGGGCCAGCAGGGGCGCGGTGTCGGCGCCCAGGCCGCGAAGCATGATCACCTTGCTGGCCGGGTGCTTGCGGACCCAGGTCCAGACGTCTTCCGTCCAGGCGTTGCCGTCGATGCCGGTCAGGTCGGCCGGATAGCGGCGTCCGGCGGCGTTCGGCCAGGTCTGCAGCAGCAGGGCGTCGAGCGCCGTGCGGCACTCGGCGGACGAGATGTGGCCGGGGATCACCCCGTACTCGACCGTCCAGCTGCGCGCGTCGCGGCCCCAGCCGACCAACTGCCATTCGACCCGGTCGACCTGGCAGTCGACGCCGAGGGTCAGCAGAAGGGCCCCAGCGGGGACCTGACCGTGGGTGTATGGGCTTTCCGAGGCCCGATCGCGGAGCTTTTCCCAGTCGGGAGCCTCGCCCTGGCTTTCGTAGGCCAAGCCCAGGGTGTCGTTGAAGAACACCCGTTCCTTGGCCGGGTCGCCCTTGGCGTCGAACCATTCGTCGGCGATGCGCCGCCAGGACTGCAGGACGGAATAGGCCGACCAGATCCAGAAACTGCGGTGGACGCGGGCGGCCTTGGGGTTCTCGGCGCGCCACTCCAGGCGCTGCTTCATGGCCCGCAGGTCGTGTTCGCGGATCTCGGCTCCGCACTCCACGCAGGTGAAATGCGGGTCTTCGGGGTCGGCCTCCAGGGTGGCCAGCATGTTGGGCCATTCCAGCACCTGGAAGGCGCCGCATTCGGCGTGGGGGCACGGGACGAAGGGGCGTTCCTGGCTGCCCTCGCGGTAACTGCGGGTGATGCGGCAGCCGGGGCTGATCAGCGGGGTGCTGATCTTCAGGATCTTGGCGAATTCGAAGGCCCTGGAGCGGCTATCGGCCTGTTTCTCCGGGTCGCCGGCGGCGTTCATCTCCCACTTGGCCAGGTCGTCCTGGATCTGGCGCCGCATGGACACCTGGGAGAGCGAGGCCGGCGAGTTGGCGCCGCTGATCTGGATGGCGCCGCGGCCGTCCGTGCGTTCCTTGTAGAGCACCGAGTCGGAGCCATCGCGGCTCTTTTCGGGGAAGAAGCGGGCCAGCGAAGCTGTGCTTTTCAGCATCGGCTTCAGCTTCATCTTCGACCAACGGCGGGCGTTGTCGTCCGTCGGGTGGGTGACCATGAAGTCGCCGGGGGCGAGGTCCATGGAGCCGAGCAGGAAGATGTTGCCGATGACCGTGCCGCCCATCTGGGCCGACTTGGCCATGGTGACGACGCGGCAGGGGTCGGAGGGGTTCAGCGCCTGCAGGATGGCGTCAAACTCGGGGAAGAGGGTCCGGTTGTAGGGGCCGGGGAACGGGCTCTCCCGTTCGCTGAAACTGATGTTCGCCTCGGCGAAGTCGAGATAGTCGATCAGCGGCGGCGGGGTCAGGACCAGGTCCAGGGCCTCGCACGCCAGCAGGTCGGCATTGGCGACGTGGATACCCATGGCCTAGGCGGCGCCGGCGGCCGGGTCGGTGGCGTCGGGGACATCGTCCACCAGCAGGCGGTCGTGGCCCTGGGCTTCCTTGCGGAAGGCCTCGGCGGCCTTTTCGCGCACGACCCGGAACTCGGCGGCCAGGGTATGCTGGACGTCGCGGGCGGCCAGACCGTGCTTGGCGGCCATGGCCTGGGCGATGTCGGCGATCCCGCCTTCGATCACCGTCATCATCGCGCCGGCCACGCGGACCATGGCGGCCTTGGCATGATCGGTGCGGACGTAGCGCCCGCGCTCGGCCAGGCGCTCCTCGGCCTTGCGTTCGTTGTCGTAGACCAGGCTCTGCAGGCGCTGGCGCTGATACTCCGACTGGTACGGATCGGCGGGCGTCGGCGGGCGTGGCGCGGGCATCTCGGCGAACAGCTGAGTCGCCGCGCCGTTCCCCAGCCGCTGGCCCATGTCGGTGCGCTGGCCGATCTGCTGGCAGGCGAGCTCGAGGCGGATCCGCGCGCCGCGGCCCTCGCCCTCGATCGCATCGGCCCCGATCTTCCCCTCGCTGATCATCTGGCTGACGCGGCCGGCGGAGACGTTGATCCGCCGCGCGAACTCGCCCTTGGTCACCAGCGTTTCCGCCGGCGGGGCTTCCGACATCTTTAGCCCCTTGTTTAGGCTTGGCTTTAGCCCTTTAGGCTTCGAAAAACCCGTCAGACTACCGAACTCTCGCGGCGCGCAATGCCCGCAGGGATTTTCAGGGTCGGAAGGACCCTAGGCCAGGGCGTTCACCGCATCGACGCAGCCTTGATAGGTCAGGTCGGATGCGACGTCGGCGCTGGCGCGTTCGACATACCAGAGGCCAGCCGAGCAGCGGGCGGTGATGGTCGCGTCGGACAGGCGCGCCTGCGCGCTGTCGATGGCGGCGGCCAGGTCTTCGCCCAGCATCTCGGCGACGGCAGGGGGGAGGGACATAGGAACTCCCTTAGCGGAGGGTGGCCATGGCGCGTGCGAAGGCCTTCGGGAAGGCGGCAGCGAACGCCTTGAACGCCACGTCGTTGGCGCGATCATAGAAGCGCAGACGCTGCTTGACCTCTTGCGGTTCAGCGAAGCGCACCAGCAGCTTCAGGTGCCGCCCTGCGGCGCCCGGCCCAGCCTTCACGCGCTGCCAGATCCCCGACACAGTCTCGCCCGAGCGCAGCTTGATGGCGCCCGAGAACGCACCTGCGGCCTTCAGCGCCTTGATCTTGTTCCTCGGCAGGTTGCCGTAGGCGTTCAGCGGCACGTTCTTGGGCGCGAGCAGCGCCCGCTTGCCGCCGAGGAAATGCTTTCCGCCGTCCACGAATGGCTGCAGGTATTCCGCCGCCTTTTCCTTCACCAGCACGGTGGCCACCAGCCGTGTCTTCCGCGCCGGGATCACCGTCACCGCGCCCACCGTGAAGGGCGTCGGTCGGTCGACGCGCTTGCGCATCTCGTCCTGCCAGCTCAGGCCCACATGGCCGGCGGCTTCCGTCAGAGCCAGCGACGCCGCGAATGGCACCTGGTTTTTCTGGATGTAGGACATGCCCTTGCGATAGGGCTTCAGGTCGACCTTGAACTGCAGGTCGGCCATGCCGCAGCGCCCATGAAAAACCCGCCGAGGCCGGGCCCGGGCGGGTCGTTCCGGTCGCAATCCGCGACACTCCGGATTTCTGACTCCGTTTTTGCAAGAAGTCAAGCCCTAGCGGATCATCCCATAGTGCCGCGCCAGCAGGTCGTAGGCGATCCGCGCCGGCAGCACATGCTCGCGCGCCTGGTCGGGGCGCTTCACGAACACCGGATCCGTCAGCATCCGCCCCTCGCCGGCGATTTCCTTCACGTAGGCGATCAGCATGGGCGACCCCAGCGCCTTCAGCGCCGCGTTCATCCGGTCACGCCCGCCAAGCATCCGGTCCGTCGGCCCCGACTTCGGCCCGAACGAGCCGCCCAGGGCGCCTGGATCCGCCAGGGCGGAGATGACGCCCGTGCCCATGGCCAGCTCGTAGTCGCCGCGGAAGCGCAGGCCCGCCTCATAGTGCGGCTTGAACAGCGTGCCCTTGTCGAACAGCCACTTCAGCCCGTCGCGCGCCACCTCGGCGGCGCCGCTGGGCCGGCGCACCACATCCTCGCCCCGGTCGTTGGCCACCCGCACCGCCTGATCGACGGCGCGCTGGCTGTCCAGCTTCTCCGCCCGCGCCCGCTCCGCCGCCTCGGCCTCCAGTTCGCGCCGCGCCTGTTCGTTCAGCCGTTCCCAGTGGGCGACGGCGGCTGCGCCGGCCTTGATCACGGCCCGAGGGGCCTGGGCTGGCCGCCAGGGCTCGATGGAAGGGTTTTCGGAATGGTCCGGAATGGTTTTCGGAACCTTGAGCGATTTTCCCATGACCTTTAACCCCCTGAAAAACTTCGACTTCGACCGCCTTCAACACACGACTGGAACGGTTGGAACAGTTGTCACCCGCTCCCGCACATACGCAGGCAGGCGTACATGCATGAGGGGTCTGAAACCGTTCCAACCGTTCCGCGCCTCACCATAAGGCCTTGATTTTGCTGGCTTGCCGAAGAAGAATCGCCGGGTGCAACCCTTCCAAAACCGTTCCAAAACCGTTCCATTTCAGGGCTCAACCGTTCCATCACTCGTCGCCCCCGCCATAGCCGCCGCCGAAGCGCGCCTCAGCCTCGGCCGCGTCATAGGCGTCCAGCGCCTCGAGGCCGGCGGCGTTCAGGGTCACCCCGTCCCAGACGATGCCGTTGGAGCTGCGCCGGTGCAGGCCGTTCTCCGACAGCTGCCGGCCGAACGCCGTCTGCTTCATGGAGTCGAAGCCGCCGGCGCGCACCCAGCCCAAATAGCTGTGATAGAGCCGCGTCGCCCGCTCGGAGCCGCCGCCTTCCTTGATCACGCAGCAGTTGGCGAACCAGGCCGCGAAGGGGTCGGAGTTCATCCGATACTCCTCCGTCGCCTCACGCACCGCGTCGGGCGGCGCGAGGCCGTGCTCCAGCCAGTCGGCCCAGCCCTCCAGCATCCAGTTCAGGATTCCGCTCGCCTCCCCCTTCAGCTGCTGCGGCAGGCTGCGGTCCATCTCGTCGTCGGGGATCGACACCGGCCAGGGCACCACATTGGTCCGCCGCCAGATGCCGCGGTCGCCGCCTGTGATGCGCGGCTTGCGGTTACAACTGATGATCAGCTTCCAGGTGGGAATGAACTCGAACGGCTCGCGGTACATGGCCCGCGCCGGGAACGGCTCCCCGCCGGTCACCGTCTTGATCACGCTCTCGGCCAGCTTGGCGCCCTGTTCCGGCTCCGCCGCCTTCACCAGCCGCACGCCCGACGCCAGGCGCGCGATGTCGGCCGAGTGGTCGGAGCCCGATCGGTCCCGCTTCAGGAAGGTCTCGATCGCCGCATTGGCCACATAGTCGCCCATCACGCTGTCGACGGCGGTCAGCAGGGTCGATTTCCCGTCGCCGCCCTTGCCGTGGAATATGAAATAGGCCTGCTCGCCGATCTCGCCGGTCAGGCAATAGCCGAACACCCGCGCCAGATAGGCGCGCATCGCCGGATCCGGCTGCACCTTCTCCAGGAACGCCGCGAACTTCGGCGCCTTCGCCTTTGGATCGTAGTCGGCCAGGGCGCAGCGGCTGACCAGGTGGCCCGGATCGAACACCCCGGCCGCGAATTTCGGCGGCGTCCCGTCGCGCGGCAGGGTCAGGGTGCCGTTGGCCAGCACCACGCGCCCCGCGTCGCTGTCGAAGGCCGCCAGGGGCACAGTCGCCATCCGTTCCGCCTGCTTCAGCATGGCCTCGGTGCGCCCGTTGTTCCCGGCCTGCAGGGCGAAGCCGTAGAAGCTACCCGCCCGCTTCTGCCACGACTTAGGCGACTCCCGCGGATGCCGCTGGGTGGCGTAGAAAGCCGCCACCTCGCCCTCGGCCATGGCCTTGGCGCAGGCCTGGGCCAGCCGCCCGGCGCGCGCCTCCCCATGCTCGAAATCGAAGCGCCGGCCGTCCCAGACGCCCGCGCCCCACTCCTTGGTCCAATGCAGGTGGCCGGCGTTGCGCGCCATCAGCCGATCGGCGTTGGCCAGGTCGTTCTGCGGCAGCTGGCAAAGCTCGAGGTCAAGGTCGTCCCACGGATTGTCCGCCAGGCGCAGCGGATCGCCCTCGCCCAGGGCCTCCCCCTCGGCGCCGTAGTAGGTGACCTCGTCATTGTCGGGGATCTCGGTCACGCAGCGTCACCATCCAACAAGGAGGGCTGCAGAACGGCTTCGGGCGCAGCCTCGCGGAACAGCCGACCCTGCTTCGTCGCCTGCTCGATACGCCGACAGGCGGTGTCGAAGTAGTGGGGCAGCATCTCCACCCCAATGAACTTCCGCCCAGCCTGGACGGCCGCCACGCCAGTTGTTCCGGATCCCATGAAGGGATCGAGGACCGTTTCGCCGACGATCCGCATCATGTCCCGCATCAGCGCCACCGGCTTGGCGGTCATGTGCTCCTTTTCGGCGCCGACGACGGGCACCTTGAACACCCCAGGCGCCACCCCCCCCCTGACCTCGCGCGGGCCGTTCGTGCCCCAGACAAAATATTCCGCCTGGCTGCGGTATCTCCCGAGCTGCGGACGCACGCCCTCCCCCTTGTCCCAGACGCCGATTCCGCGCCAAACCCAGCCGCCGGCCTGGATCGCGTCCGTGGTGGTGGGCAGCTGCCGCCAATCGGTGAAGATCGCGCACAGGGCGCCAGGCGTGGCGATCTCGCGCGCCCGACCTAGCCAGATGGCCGACCAGTAAGCGAACGACCGCTGGTCGCGATTATCGCCGGTGAATTCCTCATAGCGGTCGGCGTTCTGCGTCTGCTGGTACTTGGCGCTGGTCTTCGCCATGCGATCGCCACGGAACTGGCCGCCCGAGCTATAGGGTGGATCTGTGATCAGGGCGTCGATCGACGGGATGAGCGGCAAGACCTCTAGAGAATCGCCCAGGTACAGCGTCGCGTCACCGATATGCTCTACACGCGGACTCATGGCTCAGGCCGCGACCTTCGCGAGACCCAGCTTCGCATAGGCGACAATCACCGCCCGCGCCTGCGCCTTGGCGTCGTCGAGGGCGTTGTGGTGCACGCCCTCGGCGCGGTCGGGCTTGACGCCGGTCAGGTCGTAGATCGTCCGGGTGCAGCGCGTGTCCCAATACTTCCACGGGACCGCCAGACCACAGGCGCGGAAGGCGGCCGACAGCAAGGGTTCGTCGAAGTTCGCGCCATGCGCCCAGATGAACTTGGCCCTCAGGGCGCGCCACCACTGCTGGAACTCCTGCAGCACCTTCTGGACGTCCTCGCCGCCCTTCAGCGCGGCCCGCGCGGCCTCGCTCTGCTCCAGCCACCAGCCGACGGTGTCGGCGTCGAAGGTCAGGCGCGCGGCCTGGCACGACCGCAGCGAGATCGGCGCATAGAACTCCTGCCCCATCGTCCCGGCGACGGGGTCGAACGCCACCGCGCCCAGCGAACATATCGCCGAGCCGGGCCGCGTCCCTATGGTCTCCAGGTCCACCATGATGTGCATCGTCAGCCCTCCCCTGGGTTTGAAGTCGTCACGCCGCCTGCCTCCGCACCGGGGCCATCGGAACCTGCCCCACAAGCTCAACCCCGCGGGCCGAACCGATGGACCTGTTCAGCGCCTGCAGCGCCTGGCCCAGCGGCCCTCTCGCCGGCGCGTCGGCGATCTCGATCCGCTCGCACTGGGCCAGCACGCCCTTGCGGGTCCAGTCGATCGCCGCCGGGTCCAGGATCAGGGCGCCGGCGGGCCAAGCGGCCTCGACCGGATAGACCGCATGGATGCCCATCGCGTCGCGCACACGCCGCCTGACCAGCTCGGCCTTCAGCACCCGACGCAGCCAGCCGTGGGCGTCCTGGTACAGCCGCGTCACCCCGCGATGATCCGGCCGCAGCTCGCCCAGGTAGGCGCAGGCGCCGGTCCAGCGCCATACGCGCGAGGATCCCGGCGTCAGCGACCAGGCGATCAGGTCGTCGCCGTCGAAGGGCGCGCCCTCGGGGCAGGTGTGCAGCAGGATCGCCGCCGGGTGGATGCGGGCCTTGTCGACGCCCTCATCCGCCACGAAGAACCGGCGCGGGTCGCCGGCCGAAACCACGCTGGCGAACAGCACGCCGGAGGCGAACACCATGTCCAGCGCGCCCGCCGCCTCGACCCCCAGCCGCTCCACCAGCAGCCGCGCCCCCACCCGCCAGGGGTTAGAACGCCCGGCGAAGGCCGCAGCGAACAGGCGCTCCTCGAGGGTATCGTACATCTCCGCGGCGCCGGTCATGCCGCCGCCCTCGTCCCCGGCAAAAACCCCGCCGGGACGCACACCGGGCAGAACCACGCCTCACCCAGGCCGTAGCAGGCCGCGGCGCCGCAGGGGCCGCAGACGTGTTCGCCGATCGTGGGCGCGCGGCCCCGCATCGGGCGCGAGCGGGCCTGCTGGACCGTGGGCTCGACGCGGCTTTCGCGGCGCGGGGCGAGGGCGTTGGGCGCGAACAGGGCGGCCTGCTGGCGGGCGGGGGTGCCGGCCATCTCAGGCCGCCTCGACTTCGGCGCCGGGGGTTTCGGTGAAGCGGTATCCCTGGCCCCATAGGGTCTGCAGGTGGCCGTCCGCCCCGGCCCGGCGCAGTTTCGCGCGGACCTTGCAGATGAAGACGTCGATGACCTTCGGCTGCGCCTCGTCCAGGCCGTTGTAGATCACCTCGAACAGGCCGCCGCGGGTGACGATCCGCCCGCGACGCAGCATCAGCGCCTCGACCACGGCGCGTTCCTTGCCGGTCAGGTGGATCGGCCGGCCATCCACGGTCAGGCTCTGGTCGTCCAGGTCGTAGGCGATGGGCCCGCAGGAGATCACGCGGCTCGCGTGGCCGGCGCTGCGCCGGATTACCGCGCGCAGGCGGCAGATCAGCTCGTCCTTGTGAAACGGTCGGCCCAGATAGTCGTCGGCGCCCGCGTTCAGCGCCCAGACCACGTCCTCGACTCGGGCGGCGGCCCGCAGCATCAGGATCGGCACCCGCCGATGCCCGGCCCGCAGGCGGCGAAGCAGCCCGTTCGCGTCGAGGTCGCCAAGGCCGTCGCCGGCGATCAAGCCGTCGTAGTTGTAGAGCTCGGCCAGCTCGGCGGCCTCCAGGCCATCCTCCGCCGTCTCCACGTCGAACCCCGCGAAGCGCAGGGCGTCGGCGATCAGGACCCGGGCGCTGTCCACGCCCTCGGCCAGCAGGATCTTCATGGCGCCACCCTCCCCTCGATCGCCGCACCCGCAGCGTCAGGCCGGATCAACGGTAGGCCCAGGCGCGTCAGCCCCGGACCCGCCGCGCGGTATTCGCTCCAGGCCGGGAAGCCGCCGGCCTTCAGCACGCGAGCCACATGCCTGCGGTCGCGCTCGGCGGCCCAAGCGGCGGCGTCTTCGCGATCCTCGGCGGTGATGTGTGAGACGCCCCCCGGCATGGGCCCCTAGCCCCCGGACCCGGCGGCGCCGGACAGGTCTTCCACCAGCGCTTCCATGGCCTCGCGCGCGCCTTCGGCCTGCCGGCCGATCTCGGCGCGCAGCCGGGGCGTCAGTTCGCCGCCGCTGGTCGCCAGGCGGATCCGGCGCTGCACGCCGCTGGCCAGTTCGACGGCGTCACAGGCCTCGGCCAGCAAGCCGGCGCCGGCCTCGCGGGCTGGGTTGGCCTCGGCGATGGCCCGGGAATAGATCGGCTGGCCGCAATGGGCCTCGAGCGCCACCATCACGTCGGCGGGCATGAAGCCCTCGCCTTGCGGGTTCTGGTAGTCGCTGAGCTGCGACTTGCCGACTCGGCATACCCCGGCGGCCTCCGCCAGGCCGCCGCAGGCCTCGATCAACAGCCGCGACAGGGTCGCGTGACGCCGCCTGTTCACTGGATGTCCCCCCGTTCATTCCGGATGACCTGCGGCATTGCGCCGCGCTTAATGGTGCCGTTCCCGGCTTGACCGGCCATTCGGACGACACCTGTCAAATGACCCTCGCCGCTTGTGACATGCCGCCTGCCACGACCTGGGATGTTCCGCGCACGGAGCACGCAACCAAGGGTCCTGCGACAGACCGCCGCATTTCCCCAAGGCCAAGCTTGTCTCCCGATGGGCGAGCCACCGGGGGAAACAACCCCGGGGGGCTGTTGGAGGGACAGCGTAAAAGTGTCAGTCGCCGCCACGACCATTGTCAGGCCGCCCTCAGCCAGCATTTCGGGGGCACCCCGAATTCAGCCTCGATGCGACACGCCAACTCCAGGGACGGCGTGCGCACGCGGCGGATCAGCTCGGAAGCGTAGCTCTTGGAAAGCTGCAGCCTTTCGACGAGCGCCTGGGCCGATAGTTCGGCGACCGGATCGGGCGTGGTGGTCATGCCCGCCAAGTTCGCAGATTGCGAACCTCCGCGCAACAGCAAAGTTCGCAACCTGCGGGGCGACAGGGCGCGCGAGTTTTCGCACCCTGCGAACATCATGTCGCAAACCCAATGGTTCCTGCGCGAATGGCGCCTTCAGCGCGGGCTCACGCTCGAGGGCCTGGCCGAGGCGGCCGGCACATCGAAGAGCTATGTCAGCCAGATGGAGAGCGGCAGCCGCCCACTCAATCAACGGATGCTTGAGCGCTTTGCCATCGCCCTTGGCATCACGCCCCGTCAGCTGGTGGCCGAAAACCCGAGAGGCCACACCCCCAAGCGCCAGGTTCGCAAGATCGGGTATGTGGGCGCGGGCGCCGAGGCCCACTACTACGCCCACGGCGAGCTCGACGACTACGTCGACGCGCCAGACGACGCCACCGAGAGCACGGTAGCCGTGGAAGTCCGCGGATCGAGTCTCGGGCCAGTGTTCGAGCGCTGGCTGGTCTACTACGATGACGTCCGCGCGCCCGTGACGCCCGACTTGTTCGGCGAACTTTGCGTCATCGGATTGGCTGACGACAGGGTGCTTGTGAAACAGTTGAAACCGAGCCGGACGCGTGGCCTTTTTCACCTCGTTTCAAACTCCGGCGAACCGACGCTGTTCGACCAGGAAATCTTGTGGGCGGCCAAGGTGACGGGGATGAAGCCGCACACCTGATTCCGCAAGGCGCGTACTTCGTTCGCAATTTGCGAACTTTTTTCTTGCCAAGGTGTTCGCGATTTGCGAACGTCTCCCCCATCAACAGGGGGAGGCCACCGTGGCCCGCATCCACTCCAACATCGTCGCCTGGCAGCCGATGCG
>JAFEDM010000524.1 GCA_018241625.1 Pseudomonadota bacterium
CCTGGCGGGCGACATGTTCAACGGCCGCAAGACCTCGATCTACGGCGGCTCCAACGAGATCCAGCGCAACATCATCGCCAAGATGGTGCTGGGGCTCTGAGGACCCGCTAGGCCGCGCCAGCGGCTGTATTTTCTAGACCACCAAGACACCAAGGACACCAAGAGGCAGGCGTGAGCCTCGGCGCGGCGGTCCTCCCGGATATCTTGGCGTCCTTGGTGGTCTTGGTGGTGAAATGAACGGCGCCTATGGCGCGCACTGATCCGACGGAGCCGACTGAGCGATGGACTTCAACTTCACCGACGAGCAATCGATGCTGCGCGACACGGTCGCGTCCTGGCTCGCCGACAACTATTCGTTCGACCAGCGGCGCGCGACGCTGGCCAAGGCGCCGCATTGGAACCCGGGCGCCTGGAAGGCCTTCGCCGAGGAGCTGGGCATCCTGGGCGCGCCGTTCGCCGAGGAACTCGGCGGCCTGGGCGGCGGCCCGATCGAGAACCTGGTGGTGATGCAGGAGTTCGGGCGAAGCCTGGTCATCGAGCCCTATCTCGGCACGGTGGTGATCGGCGGCGGCTTCCTGAAGCACTCAGGGCACGCCCAGGCGAGCGACCTGATCGGCAAGATCATCGCGGGCGAGGCGATCTTCGCCTTCGCCTACGCCGAGCCGCAGGGCCGCTATAACCTGGCGGACCTGAAGACCACGGCGAAGAAGGACGGCGGCGGCTTTGTGCTGAACGGCCACAAGGCGGTGGTGATCGGCGCGCCCTACGCCACCCATCTCATCGTCACCGCCCGCACCTCGGGCGGCCAGCGCGACGCCGAGGGGATCAGCGTCTTCATCGTCGAGAAGGGCGCGGCCGGCGTCACAACGCGCGACTTCCCGACTGTCGACGGCTTCCTGGCCTCGGAGGTCATCCTCGAGAACGTGAAGGTCGACGCCTCGGCCCTGGTGGGCCCGGCCGACAACGCCCTGCCGCTGATCGAGAAGGTGGTGGACGAGGCGGTGGTGGCGACCTGCGGGGAGGCCTGCGGGGTGCTGGCCAAGCTGCACGAGGGCACGCTGGAATACACCAAGCAGCGCAAGCAGTTCGGCCAGCCGATCTCGGCCTTCCAGGTGCTGCAGCACCGCATGGTCGACATGTTCATCCAGGTCGAGCAGTCGGTCTCGATGACCTACATGGCCACCATCAAGCTCGACCACGAGGGCGAGCGGACGAAGGCCGCGGCGGCGGCCAAGGTGCAGATCGGCCGGGCCTGCAAGTTCGTCGGCCAGAACGCCATCCAGCTGCACGGCGGCATGGGCATGACCGACGAGATGGCCATCGGCCACTACTACAAGCGCGCCAGCATGATCGAAGCCCAGTTCGGCAACACCGACCACTACCTGGCCCGCTACGAGTTCCTGAGCCTGGGCCAGGCGGCCTAAGCCGGCGCATAGGTCGGGCGGCGCCGGCGCGGAGGATCCTCAATGGCCGTCACCAATGCGACCCCGTCCACCCGAAGCCGGATAGACAAGATCGGGGTGAAGGGCGGCATGCGGGTGGCGGTGATGGGCGTCGACGACCCGACGCTGAGCGCGGAGCTCGCGGGACAGGGCGCGGTTCCGGCCGACGAACTCGCCAACCTCGATATCCTGTTCTACGGGGCCGATAGCGCCGAGGCCCTGGCGTGGGTCGGCGCGCTGGTTCCGATGCTCGCCGAGCGGGGCGCGCTCTGGATCGTGTCGCGCAAGGGCAAGGCCGCGGCGGTGAAGGACGTCGAGGTGATGGCGGCGGCCAAGGCGCACGGTCTCATCGACAACAAGGTGGTCAGCTTTTCCGCAACCCACACTTCGCTGCGGTTCACCCGCCGGCGGAGCTGACCGCATGGCCGAAGACCGCGTCGCCGAGGACCTGGCCGCGATCGTCCCGCCGCTGCTCGCGGCGCTGGAGGCGCTGGGCCTGATCGCGCGCTATCTCAACCCACCGGAGCTGGGCGAGCTGCTGGCCGCGGTGGGTGAGCCCGAAGCGCCGTTGCAGGCGGCGTTCGACGGCCTCTCGGACTGGCCTTCGGAGCTCGCCAGCCTGGGCGCCGGGCTGGCCACGGCCTGCCGACATGTCCTGGACGCCTTCGACGAACTGCGGGCGGCTGCGGAAACCGCCGACATGGGCCAGGTCTTCCGGGCCCTGCGCGGCGGGCCGCGGGCGCAGGAGGCGCTTTATCCCTTCGCCGCCGGCTTGCCGCCGGTGAGCCGCTTCTTCCTCGAACCGGCCGCGCGGGGCGACGCGGCGCGGCTGGCGCGACTGACCGATGCGCCCGAGCGGAATGACACCGGCGTGCTGTACGTCGGCGAGCCCGGCGCACGGGGCGGCGCCTCGATCTATGTGCCGGAGGACTACGCGCCGGACCGCGAATGGCCGCTGGTGATGGCCCTGCACGGCGGGGCCGGCAGCGGCCGCTCGTTCCTGTGGAGCTGGCTGCGGGACGCGCGCAGCCACGGGGCGATCCTGGTGGCGCCTACCGCCATCGGCCAGACCTGGGCGCTGACCGGGCCGGACCCGGACACGCCGAACCTGTCGCGGCTTGTGGAGCTGGCGCGCGACCGTTGGACGATCGATCCGAAGCGCATGCTGCTTACCGGCATGAGCGACGGCGGCACCTTCAGCTATGTCAGCGGCCTCGAGCCCGGCTCGCCCTTCACGCACCTCGCGCCGGTGGCCGCCGCCTTCCATCCGATGCTGGCGCAGATGGCCGATCCGGACCGCCTGCGCGGCCTGCCGATCCACCTGGCGCACGGGGCGCTGGACTGGATGTTCCCGATCGAGATGGCCCGAGGCGCGAACCGGGCCCTAAGCGCCGCCGGCGCCGCGGTGACCTATTGCGAACTCCCCGACCTCGCCCACACCTACCCGCGCGAGATCAATCCGCAGATTTTGGCTTGGCTGCAGGAGGCCGCTCGGGCCTAAATCTTCGGATGCCGTCAGACTCGGATGACTGGCGCGTGGTTCCGGTCCTCTTCCACCTTCCCCAGACCAGTTGAGGGGCCTTCGATGTTGAAGCTGGGTTTTGGATTGATCCGGACGGGAGCCGTGACACTGGCGCTGACCCTGGCGGTCGCCGGCTCGGCCGCCGCGCAGAGGCCGGGCGCGCCCTTGCCAATGGCCGCTGCTGCATCTTGGGGGACGGTCGTGGTGGGCGGTGATGGTTCGGTGACGGCGTGGCCCGATGAGGCCGATGGCCAGGCCGTGCGGGTCGACCTGCCGCGGAAGGCGCTGAGCGCCGCTGTCCACCAATACACCGCCTTCATCGTGCTCGACGACGGCACGGTGATGGGCTGGGGAAAAAACAACTACCAGTCGCTGGGGCGGGACGGCGGCAACGCGAACACGCCAACACCGATCCCCGGCCTGCGCGACATCGTGCAGGTCGTAGCGACTTACGGCCACGCCCTGGCGTTACGCCGCGACGGGGTCGTGTTCGCCTGGGGCGAGGATGTAGACGGCCTGCGCGGCGACGCGCGGGTCGGTCACCCGCCGGTCACGCTGGTGCCCGGATTGCCCGCCATCGTGCAGGTGGCGACGGCGGCGCGGCACAGCCTCGCCCTCGGCCAGGACGGCCGGGTCTATGCCTGGGGCGCCAATGGACAAGGCGAGCTGGGAGCGGGCGCGGCGGGCGCGCCCGCCGCGCCCGCCGCTGTGCCCGGGCTCGACAAGGTGGTCGCTATCGCGGCGGGGCTGAAGACCTCGCTGGCCTTGAAGCAGGACGGCAGCGTCTGGGCTTGGGGCTCGAACCAGAGCGCGATGCTGGGCAATGGCAGTCGCGGAGGCAGCGCCTCCGACGGCAGCGCCGTATCGCCGATCCAGGTCCCCGGCGTCAGTGGTGCGCGCCAGATCGCCGCCGGCGAAGGTTTCGCACTCGCCCGGCTCGCCGACGGCTCGGTTCGCGCCTGGGGCTTCGACGGCTATGGCGAAATCGGTGTAGGCACGGCGGGCGGCTATCACATGTCGCCGACCCGCGTCCCGTCACTGGCGAAGGTGGTCAATATCGGCGCGGGTGGCTATCGCGTCTTCGCCACCACGGCCGATGGGCGGCTGTGGCACTGGGGCACGCCAATCCCGGTCGCCCCGGGCCACAGGCCCAATGTGAAGGCGCCGGCCGTGCTCACGCCCTGACGCCAGCGTCGCCGCCGGCGGCTGAGGCGCGCGCGAGCACGGTACATTGCCCCTGGCGCCCAACGCACCGTATGCGGGGGCTATGTCCCTGCGCGACTTCGGCCTGCTCGTGCTGGTGTGCCTGATCTGGGCCTCGAACAACATCGTGTCGAAGTATGTGGTGAGCGGGCTCGGCCTGCCGCCGCTGGCCTATGCGGCGGCGCGCTTCGCCGTGGTGGCGATCGCCACGACGCCGTGGCTCCTGCCGATGCCCCGGCCGCGCTGGCGGCTGGTGGCGGTGGCGCTGCTGATGGGCGGCGGCAACTTCGCCCTGCTGTTCGTGGGGCTCAAGACCGCCACGCCGTCGGCCGCCGCGGTGATCGGCCAACTCGGCGTGCCGATCACCACCCTCCTGTCGGTGATCATGCTGGGCGAGCAGATCCACTGGCGGCGTGCGCTCGGCATCGCGCTGACCTTCGCCGGGGCCATCGCGGTGATGTGGAACCCGGACGGCTTCGCCCTGTCCGGCGGCCTGATCTATGTGGTGGGTTCGGCGGTGACCGGGTCGCTGGGCGCGGTGATGATGAAACAGATCGAGGGCGTCAGGCCGCTGCAGTTCCAGGCCTGGGTCGGCTTCGCTTCCATGTGGCCATTGGCGATCCTGTCGGCCCTGCTGGAGCCCGGGCAGGCGGCGCAGGTCTCGGCGCACCTGTGGCCGTTCCTGGCCGCCGTGCTCTATTCCGGCCTGGTGGTCTCGATGGGCGCGCACACGGTCTACTACTTCCTGATCGGCCGCTACGAGGCGAACCTGATCTCGCCGCTGACCCTGATGACGCCGCTCTCGACCATTGCCCTGGGGGTCGCCATCTTCCACGATCCGTTCGGCCCGCGAATGATGATCGGCACGCTGATCGCGCTGTCCGGCGTCTTGATCATCGCGCTGCGCAGGAACCAGGTCATGCCGCTGCTGCTCGCCATCCGGAACCGCGCCCAATGACCTTGAACCTCATCGAGGCGCCCAGCCCCAACTTCGACGCCCGCACAGGTCCGCCGGACATCCTGGTGCTGCACTACACGGGTATGCGGGCGGGGCCGATGGCGCTGGAGCGGCTGCGCGATCCAGAGGCCAAGGTCAGCGCGCACTACATGGTCGAGGAGGACGGGCGCATCTTCCGCCTGGTGCCCGAGGAGCGGCGCGCCTGGCACGCGGGCGTCAGCTACTGGAAGGGCGAGCGCAACATCAACGGCGTCTCCATTGGGATCGAGATCGTCAACCCGGGCCACGAGTTCGGCTACCGGCCGTTCCCCGACGCCCAGATCGCGGCGGTGATCGAACTGATCGGCGATATCCGCACCCGCTGGATGATCCCGGACGACCGCATCGTCGGTCACGCCGACGTCGCGCCCGCGCGCAAGGAGGATCCCGGTGAGCTGTTCCCCTGGAAGAGGCTGGCGCAAGCCGGCCACGGCCTTTGGGTCGAAGCGCCGGCCGCGCCGGGGCAGCCGATGAAGGAGGGCGAGGACAGCGCCGCCGTCTTCGCCCTGCAGGCCGGCTTCACGCGGCTGGGCTACGACCTGCCGCCGTCCGGCAAGTTCGACGCCGACACCAAGGCGGTGGTCACCGCCTTCCAGCGCCATTGGCGCCAGCACAAGGTCGGGACGGCGTCGCCGACGGCGAGACCCGCGCCCAATTGATCGCCCTGCTGCGGCTGGCCGGCTGATGCATCCGACGCCGCTGTTCCATCTCGACGATCGCGAACGGCTGCTGGCCCAGCTGCGCGCCCAGCCGTTCGTGACCCTGGCGGCCGCGCCGGACGGCCGTCCGCGGGTGGCCCATGCGCCGGTGGTGATCGCGGCGGCGGGCGAGGGCCTGGAGCTGCGCTTCCACCTGTCGCGCGGCAATGCGCTGGCGCGGTTCCTGGCCGACGGCTTCCGCGCGGTGGCGGTGAGCCTGGGCCCCGACGCCTATGTCAGCCCCGACTGGTACGGCGCGCCGGACCAGGTGCCGACCTGGAACTATCTGACCGTCGAGGCGGAGGGGCCGGTGGCGGCGATGGACGAGGCGGAGCTGGTCGATCTGCTGGACCGGCTTTCGGCTCAGGAGGAGGCGAAGCTCCTGCCCAAGCCGCCCTGGACGCGCGGCAAGATGAGCCCTGGCCGGTTCGAAGCGATGCTGCGCGGCATCGTGGGCGCGAAGCTGGCCGTCGAGCGGCTAGAGGGGACGTTCAAGGTCTCGCAGAACAAGACCGCCGATCAGATGGCAGGCGTCGCCCAGGCGCTTGGCGACCATCCGATGGCGGCGCTGGTAAGCGCCACAATTCCGCCCGCAGGCTGAACGCCAGACAATTCCTAGTCCTCAGATCGGGTTCAGAAGCCGCGCCGCATCTTGTGCGGGCTTGGCGCCGACCCCCTTAGCCGACGCGCAAGCGGCTAAAACCTGAAGGACCCAAGTCATGAACCTCAAGAAGACCGCCCTGATCCTGACCCTGGCGACCGTCGGCTTCGCCGGCGCCGCGGCCACCGCGGACGCCCAACCCCTGCATCCCGCCAAGCACGAGGTGCTCGCCCGCGTCCACGCCCAGAAGGCGCAGATCCGCGCCGAGGAGCGTGCGGGCAAGATCGGCCCGATGAAGGCGCATCGCCTGCTCGCGGCCGACAACCGCATCGCCCGTCACGTCCGCGCCCGGGCCCATCTTACCCGCGTGGAAACGCGCCGCCTGAACCACCAGGAGAACCGCATCCATCGCCAGATGTGAGCGGATGTCATCCCGGAAGGCCGCAGAGCGGCCTGTCCGGGACCCATGAACGCGGCGGCGCCGGGGAAGCTCGGCGCCGCCGTTCTCTATTCCCGTGACGCGGAGTCCATGGGTCCCGGATAGCGACTGCGCCGCTTCCGGGATGACACATGTGTTGACGCATTGGCTGTCTCACCGCACTGATCTTCCCGGACCAGACGGCCGGGCGATCGCGGTTTCCGCAAGGAAGTCGAGGAAAGTCCGGGCTCCACTTCGACATGGCGGCGGGTAACGCCCGCCGGGGGCGACCCCAGGGATAGCGCCACAGAAAGCAAACCGCCTGACTTCGGTCAGGTAAGGGTGAAAGGGTGGGGTAAGAGCCCACCGGGCGGCTGGTAACAGGCGCCGCATGGCAAGCCCCGCCAGGAGCAAGACCGAATAGGGACCGTGCGCCTCCAGAAATGGGGGCAGGGCTGTCGTAGGCCTGGGCGGTCCGGGTAGGTCGCGAGAACCGTCCCGCGAGGGGCGGTCCAGAGGAATGATCGTCGCGCCCGGCCTTGGCTGGGTGGCACAGAACCCGGCTTACAGGCCGTCTGGTCTCCATTCATCCCCGGCGCCGACCGCCCGGCCAAAGGCAGGTCTTGGCGCCCGCCTTGCCGCGCCTTAAGACTGAAGCCGTTCAGCCGGTCCCGAGGGGCCGGCCGATTTTTCCCCATCCCAGGTCCATCGAGCCGCCGTCGTGGCGCGCGTCGTCGTGTCCTGGGCGCGGGAAACCCATCATGGCCGATCCATCCCTGCGCGCCGACTGCGCGCGCTGCGCCGCGCTCTGCTGCGTCGCCTTCGCCTTCGACAAATCCGACCTCTTCGCCGCGGACAAGGCCGCCGCCGAGCCTTGTCGCCATCTCACGCCGTGCGGACGCTGTGCGATCCACAGGTCCCGCGCCGAGCGGGGCTACGGCGGCTGTGTGGGCTACGATTGCCAGGGCGCCGGCCAGTGGGTGACGCAGGTGCTGTTCGCGGGGCGGAGCTGGCGCGACGATGCGGCGCTGCTAGAGCCCATGACCGTCGCCTTCATCACGGCGCAGCGGGCGCATGCCGCCTTGCAACTGCTCGAGACGGCCCGCCGCCTGCCGCTCTCGAAGGCGGAGCGGCGACGCCTCGCCGCCCTCGACGCCGCGCTCAGGGCCGCCAGATCATCGCCCGGGCAAATCGCCGCCCTGATCCGGGAGGCGCGCGTCCTGCTGAGGGGGCTTCGCCGGCATGTGCCGGCCCCGGCGGATGGGACCGGATGACACCGAACGCCCTCAACGGCCGTGTTTGTTAACGTCTGTGGCCATTGTTCGATGTATGTTCTGTGGATAACAATATCCGATTAACCATACTTCCCTTGGATGAATTGGATTCTTTGAGGAAAGGTCATTTAGAGTCATTTACTCCCAATTCATCCCATGTTACCCCATTCGTACTTCGCTAACCAAACGGATCCGTTGGGGGACGACCGGCCGGAAGCGGGGTGAGGGAGCGGCTGGCGGAGCCGGTCCAGGCTTTGGGGCGTGGCGGTGTTTTTCTCGACCTTCGAGAAACAGCTGGACGGAAAGCGGCGCATCGTCGTGCCGCAGGAATTCCGCGCCCAGACCGCCGGGCCGTTCGACGGCGTGGTCTGCTTCCCCTCCATCGAGGCCGACTGCATCGAGGGCGGCGGCAAGGCCCTCTTCGACCGCTACAATTCGCTGATCGAGGAGCTGGAGTTCGGCGACCCGCTGCGCAGCGCGCTGGAGGTCTCGATCCTCGGCGGCATGGCCCAGCTGTCCTATGACACCGCCGGGCGCATCACCCTGCCGGAAGTGCTGTGCGAGCAATTCGGCATCACCGACTGGGTCGTGGTGGTGGGGCTGGGCGACCGCTTCCAGATCTGGAGCCGTGAGGCCTTCCAGGCGCACCGCGCCGCCCAACGCACCGTGGCCCGTGAAGGCCTCGCCGCCCTGCGCGCCCAGCAGCGCGCCGCCAAGCTGTCGCAGGTGGGCGGATGAACGCGCCGCATATCCCCGTCCTGCTCGACGAGGTCGTGGATGCGATGCAACCCCGCGCCGGCAAGTTGCTGGTCGACGGCACCTTCGGGGCCGGCGGCTATACGCGGGCGCTGCTGGCCGGCGGCGCCAAGGTCATCGCCTTCGACCGTGACCCCAGCGCCCAGCGTTTCGCCGAAGGGCTGCCGCCTGATCGTTTCCGCCTGGTCGAGGGCCGCTTCTCCGAACTGGACGCCGAGACGGGCCTGGCCGCCGTGGACGGCGTCGTGCTCGATATCGGCGTCTCGTCCATGCAGCTGGACGAGGCCGAGCGCGGCTTCTCCTTCATGAAGGACGGGCCGCTGGACATGCGCATGGCTGCGTCCGGCCGGACCGCCGCCGACCTGATCAACGAGACCGAGCCGGCGGAACTGGCCCGGATCCTCTTCGTCTACGGAGAAGAGCGCGAGAGCCGCCGGATCGCCCGCGCCATCGCCAAGCGCCGCGACGAGCAGCCCTTCACCCGCACCCTCGAACTGGCCGAGTTCATCGAGAAGACCCTGGGCGGCCGCCGCGGCGCCAAGGTCCATCCCGCCACCCGCGCGTTCCAGGCGATCCGCATCGCCGTGAACGAGGAACTCGCCGAGCTGGAGGCCGGCCTCGCGGCGGCCGAACGCGCCCTGAAGCCCGAGGGCCGCCTCTGCGTCGTCACGTTCCATTCGCTCGAGGACAGAATCGTGAAGACCTTCCTGGCGGTGCGGGCAGGCAGGACGCCGGCGGGGTCGCGCCACGCGCCGCCGGTCGCGGCGGGCGCGGAGCCGAGCTTCCGGCTGCTGTTCAACGGCGCGCAAGGGCCGTCGGCGGCGGAGCTCGAGGCGAACCCGCGGGCCCGGTCGGCAAAGCTGCGGGCGGCTGTGCGCACGGCCGCGCCGGTGTGGAGGGCTGCGGCGTGAACTGGCTGAACCATCGGGTGCGGGGCTTCCGCCTGGTCGACCTGATCGCCGTTTCGGTGCTGACCCTGCTGATCCTGGGCGTCTATGGGGCCAAGACGGTGGCCGGCGGCGAACGCGCCAAGATCGCCGTGGTCGAGCGCAAGATCGGCGCCGAGAAGGCGCGCATCCGCCTGCTGCAGGCCGAGGTCACCCACCTGGAACAGCCGGCCCGCATCGAACGCCTGTCGGAGACCTACCTGGGGCTGCAGCCGACCAGCGAGAAGCGTGTCGCCAACCTCAGCGACCTGCCGCAGGTCGCCCGGACGCCGGTGACCGGCGCGGTGAAGGTTGTCGACGTGACCCCCGATCCGCTGGCCGGCGCCACGCCGCAGGCGGCCTCGCCGCTGCCGGTCCCGACCCAGGTGGCGACGGCCGGAGCGCGCCAATGAGCCTGGGCCAGATCAGCTTCGGACCATCCTGGTTCTCGCGGCGCCTGACCGGCTTCATGTGGGGCCTGGAGCACGCCTTCGAGCGGGCCCGCGCGTCCGGCCGCGCCGAGGACGACACGCGGCTGCGCATCTTCTTCGTCCTGTTCCTGTTTTCCCTGGGCTTCCTGGTGCTGGCGTTGGGCGCGACGCGCGCGACCCTGTTCTCCCACGCCGCCGAGGGCGACGCCTATGCCCCGCCGATCGGCGCCGCCCGCGCCGACCTCGTCGACCGCAACGGCCAGATGCTGGCCGCCGACCTGCTGCACTACGGCCTCTATATCGATCCGCGCGAAATCTGGGATGCGGGCGAGACGCGCCGGGTGCTGACGGCCAACCTGCCGGACCTGTCGGCCGATCGCCTGGAGAAAGCGCTCAAGGGCGGTCGCCGCGTCTTCGTGATCGGCGGCCTGACGCCGGAGGTCCGCGGCCACATCCACGACCTGGGCCTGCCGGGCGTCAGCTTCGAGCCGGAGTCCAAGCGGGTCTATCCGCTGGGCTACACCGCCGCTCATATCATCGGCTTCGCCGACACCGGCGGCCAGGGCCTGGCCGGCGCCGAGGCCGCGCTGAACGACCAGGTTCGCGAGGGGGCGCCGACCAACAACGCGGTGCCGCTGTCCATCGACCTGCGCATCCAGGCGGCCGCGGAGGACGAGCTCTACAAGGCCGTGGCCCAGTTCCGGCCGAAGGGCGCGGTGGCGATCGTCACCAACGTCCACACCGGCGAAATCCTGGCGATGGCCAACTATCCGACCTTCGATCCCAACAAGCCGGGCGCCTACAGCCTGGACGCGCGCCAGAACAAGGCCGCGAACGCGATCTATGAGATGGGGTCCACCTTCAAGGGCTTCACCGTGGCCACGGGCCTCGACACCGGCGTGGCGACGCCCAGCTCCACCTTCGATGCGACCCACCCGTTCCAGCTCGGCTACCGCACCATCCACGACTATCACGCCACCCACGCGGTTCTGACCTTGGTGGAGGTGTTCCAGCACTCCTCCAACATCGGCACGGCGCGGCTGGGCGAACAGATCGGCCCCGAGCGGCTGCATCAGTACTTCGACCGTTTCGGCCTGACCCAGCCCGCCAAGACGGAGCTGCTGGAAACCGCCCGGCCGCTGACCCCCAGGAAGTGGGATACCGACGCCATCGCCTCGACCTCCTTTGGTCATGGGATCAACGTGACGCCGCTGGCGGTGGCGCGGGCCTATTCCGGCCTCACCAACGGCGGCGAGCTGCTGCCGCTGACCATCAAGAAGCTGCCGCCCGGAACGGTGGTGCATGGGCCGCGGATGGTCTCCGAGCAGACCTCGGCCACCCTGCTGCAGATCATGCGCTCGAACGTCTCCTGCCCCTGCGGCTCCGGCAAGTCGGCCAATGTCCCGGGCCTGAACGTGGGCGGCAAGACCGGCACCGGCGACAAGTGGGACCCGGTCGCCAAGCACTACTCGACCACCCGGCAGGTCTCGTCCTTCGCCGCCGTCTTCCCGACCGACGGGAAGGTGAGCGATCCGCGCTACTTCGTGCTGGTGCTGATGGACGAGCCGCAGCGCGACAAGACCGGCGCCGACCCGACCGGCGGCATCGTCGCGGCGCCGGCGGTCGGCAAGATCGTCGAACGCATCGCGCCGTTCCTGGGCGTCCAGAAGCGCGCCGAGACCAATCCCTTCACGCCCGCCGATCCGAACGCCAGCGCCGGAGAGGAGCATTGACCCCGATGCGGCTGTCCGACCTCGTCCAGCGCGATCTCTCGGTCGATCCGCAGATCGAGGGCGTGACCGCCGACAGCCGCAAGGTGAAGCCGGGCTGGCTGTTCGTGGCCCTGCCGGGCGTCAAGGCCGACGGCCGCAGCTTCGCGCCAAGGGCGCTGGAGCAGGGCGCCGCCGCCATCCTGACCGGCCGCGAGATCGAGGACGTCAGCGCCCCGCAGGTGATCGCCCGCGACCCGCGCCGCGCCTATGCGCTCGCCGCCTCGGCCTTCTGGGGCCATCAGCAGCCCGAGACCTGCGTCGCCGTCACCGGCACCAACGGCAAGACCTCGGTGGCGGGCTTCTGCCGGCAGATCTTCGCCAGCGCGGGCCTGAAGGCCGCCAGCATGGGCACCCTGGGCGTGCGGGTCTCCCAGGCCGGCGCGGCCGACGAACAGCTGACGCCGCCCGGGCTCACCACGCCCGACGCCGCCGACGTGGCCGAGCTGATGGCGCGCATGGCCCAGTCGGGCGTGACGCACCTGGCCATGGAGGCCTCGTCGCACGGTATCGACCAGCGCCGGCTGGACGCGGTCCGGCTGACGGCCGCGGGCTTCCTGAACCTGACGCAGGACCACCTGGACTATCACGGCACCATGGGCGCCTACCGCGCCGCCAAGCTGCGCCTGTTCGAGATGCTGCTGGCGCGCGGGCGGACGGCGGTGCTGAACGCCGACAGCGACGCCTATGACGCCTTCGCCGCCATCGCGCTCGGCTCCGGCCAGACCATCTTCAGCGTCGGCGAGGCCGGCCAGGGCCTGCGGCTGATCGAACGCTCCATGCTGCCGCACGGTCAGGCGCTGAAGCTGGAATACGACGGCAAGGCCTACGACCTGGCCCTGCCGCTGGCCGGCGCTTTCCAGGCCTCCAACGCCCTGGTGGCGGCGGGCCTGGCCATGGCCGCCGGCCTTTCCATCGAGCAGGCGCTGGCGGGCCTCGAGAAGATCGAGGGCGCGCCGGGGCGGCTGCAGCGCGTGGGCCAGGGTCCGCGCGGCTGCGAGGCCTATGTGGACTGCGCCCACACACCCGACGGGCTGGTGACGGTGCTGAAGGCGCTGCGGCCCCACGTGCGCGGCAAGCTGATCGTGGTGTTCGGCGCCGGCGGCGACCGCGACCGCGCCAAGCGCCCGCTGATGGGCCGCGCGGCGGCCGAGCTGGCCGACGTCGCCATCGTCACCGACGACAACCCGCGCTCCGAGAAGCCCGCCGCGATCCGCGCCGAGATCCTGGCCGGCGCCGCTGGCGCCCGGGAGATCGGCGACCGCCGCGAAGCCATCCGCGCCGCCGCCGCCCTGCTGGAGGACGGCGACATCCTGGTCGTCGCCGGCAAGGGCCATGAACAGGGCCAGATCGTCGGCGATGTGGTC
>JAFEDM010000525.1 GCA_018241625.1 Pseudomonadota bacterium
CGGCCATCGCCTCCAGGGTCGCGCCATGGCGGATGTATTCGTCCTGGTCGACCACGGTGTCGCCCTTGCGGCCCTTGATGGTCACCGGCGCGATCTCGCCGGCGAAGCGGCCGCTCTTCTGGGCCGCCTCGGCCTTGTTCTGCGAGGCGACGGCGAACTTGTCCTGGTCCTCGCGGGTGATCTGCCAGCGGGCGGCGATGTTCTCGGCGGTCTGGCCCATGTGATAGCCGTGGAAGGCGTCCCACAGCCCGTCCTTGATCATGGTGTCGACGAAGGCGAGGTCGCCCATCTTGTGGCCGCCGCGCAGGTTCTGGGCATGCGGCGACTGGCTCATGCTCTCCTGGCCGCCGGCGATCACGATTTCGGCAGAGCCGTCCTGGATCTGCTGCGCCGCCAAGGCCACCGCGCGAAGGCCGGAGCCACAAAGCTGGTTCAGGCTCCAGGCCGGGCTTTCCACCGGGATGCCGGCGTTGACCGCCGCCTGACGCGCCGGGCCCTGGCCCGCGCCGGCCTGCAGCACCTGGCCCATCACCACCTCGTCGACGTCGCCGGCCTGGATCCCGGCCCGCTCGATGGCCGCCTGGATGGCGATCTTGCCCAACTCGTGCGCGGGCAGGCTGGAGAGCGCGCCGTTGAACGAACCCACGGGCGTGCGGGCGGCGGAGACGATGACGATGTCGGTCATGACGGGTTTCCTCGAAACGAAGGGCGGGCCCTTCACCATCTATCGGGAGCGCGTGTCGTTTTCGCAAGTGCGCACATGCTTTAGGCGCCGATTGCCATTCCGCTCGCATCCGCGATACTGCGGCGCAGAACAAAGGTGCGCGCGTCGCGGACCGGTAAAGGGACTGGGATGGCCGATTCTCAGGACAGCTCGCCGCCGGGCGAGCGCGTGGTGATCAAGAAGTACGCGAACCGACGGCTCTACAACACCGCCTCGTCCAGCTACGTCACCCTTGAGCACCTCGCCGACATGGTGAAGCGCAACGTGGATTTCGTGGTCTATGACGCGAAGACCAACGAGGACATCACCCGCTCGGTGCTGACCCAGATCATCTTCGAGGAAGAGAGCCAGGGCCAGAGCCTACTGCCGATCCAGTTCCTGCGCCAGCTGATCGGCTTCTACGGCAATTCCATGCAGGCCTTCCTGCCGTCCTACCTGGAGCTGTCGCTGGCCAGCTTCACCGAGCAGCAGGAGCGGATGCGCAAGCAGTTCGCCTCGCTCGGCCATACGCCGGGCGCCAGCGCCTTCGACGAGCAGGTGCGCCAGAACCTGGCCCTGTTCGACCGGGCGATGAAGATGTTCTCGCCCTTCGCCTACGCGCCCGCCAAGGCCGAGGAGCCCGCGCCGCCGCCCAAGGCCGCGGCCGAGCCGGCCCCGTCGGCCGCCTCTGACGAGGCGCTGGCGGCCCTGCGCAAGCAGATGGCTGACATGCAGGCGCAGATTGAGAAGCTGGCCGGCAAGAGTTAACCTCTCGGTAACCGTTGGCCCGAGTCCTGCATTATCTCTCCTGCGATGATGTTTTCCGTCGATCCGCCGCGCCGCTCCCAAGGCGTCAACCGCAGCCGAAAGGCCGAGGACGAGGCTGATCGTGCCGATTTGACGCAGGAGTCGCGCGACGATCTGCTTCCTGTGCCGGTCGGCCCGGCGAGGACCATCCATTCGGGCGCGACCCGCCCGGGCGGAGCCTCGGCGATCGACGCCCAGGTGATCGGGGAGCGTCGCGGCCTGCGGGCCGGCGCGACCATCCACAGCCTGGCCGCCGGCAGCTACAACCGCACGGAATGGTCGGGATCCTATGACCGCCGCGCGCCGAAGGGCCGCGTGGCCAGGACCGACGTCTAGGCCTTCAACCGGGCCACTTCCGCCTCCAACGCCGCCACCCGCCGCTCCAGGGCCGCGATCCGCTGCGCCGCGTCCTCGCCCGGGACAGGCGTCGAGACGCCGGCGCGGGAGGCCACCTCGGCCGCCGGGACGCCCAGCAGCTCGGCAAAAGCCGCCACCTCGGCGGCGGAAACTTCCCGCTGGTCCTTGAACGCCAGCGCCAGATCGGCCTCGCCGAGCCCGGCCGCCGCGGCCATCACCGCCCGCGAAAGCCCCCGCTCGCCGAGACGGGCGTCGAACCATTGGGCATCGAAGAACAGGGCCATGGGCTCCTCGCCGCCGGCTGGCGCCGGTCTTGCTTAACCACGTCCGGGATTTCGATCACGGGCGCGCCACATGCTGCAACTGCTTCAGCGGATCATCGACGTTTCGGTCGTCACCCTGATCCTGTCGGCGTTGACCTAGGCGCCCGCTAGACCTCGTCCACGCCGCCCGGATTGCGGGCGCGGGACTGCAGCCAGATGACCCCCTGCAGGTCCGACAGCGAGGCCCAGAGGCGGCCGAGGTTGGTGTACTTCGACGCGCCGGTCTGGCGGTGGCGGTGGTTCACCGGCCGGAAAGCCGTCTGATATCCTTCCCGCTGCATCAGCGCCGGCAGGTAGCGGTGGATGTGGTCGAAGTAGGGGAGTCGCAGGAAGGCCTCGCGGCGGAAGGCCTTGAGCCCGCAGCCGGTGTCGTTGGCGGTGTCCTTGAGCAGGCGCTTCCTCACCCCGTTGCCGATCCGCGAGGCGACCTTCTTGGCGGCGCTGTCCTGGCGCTTCACCCGCTCGCCGCCGACCAGGGCCAGCTCCGGCGGGCCGGCCATCAGGGCGTCGACCAGGGCCGGGCCGTCGGCGGGGTCGTTCTGGCCGTCGCCGTCCAGGGTGACGATGACCTCGCCGCGCGCGCCCAGCACGCCGGAGCGGATGGCGCGGCTCTGGCCGGAGTTCCTGCGGTGGGCCAGCACGCGCAGCTGGGGGATCTCGGCGGTGAGCGCCTTCAGCGCCGCGCGCGTGCCGTCGCGGCTGGCGTCGTCGACGAAGACGATCTCGAAGTTGCGGCCCTTGAAGGCGGCGGCGATCTCGCGGGCGAGCGCCGGGGCGGCGCCCTCTTCGTCGAAGACCGGCACGACCACCGAGATATCCGGCTTGGCGGGAGGTTTTGAGGCGACTGATCGAGCCATTCCAGCCTCCCATAGCGGAAACGGCGGTGTTGGGAAGGATCATGCTAAACGAGTCGCATGACGCTTGAGGACGCACTGGACCGCGCGAGCCGCGGCTGGCGGGGACCCGCGCTCGCCGCGCTGGTCGCCCTGCTGGCCGGCCTGCCGGGCCTGATCGCCGTGCCGCCGCTGGACCGCGACGAGAGCCGCTTCGCCCAGGCCACGGCCCAGATGCTGGAGAGCCACGACTTCACGGTGATCCGCTTCCAGGAGGAGCCGCGCTTCAAGAAGCCGGTGGGCATCCACTGGCTGCAGGCGGCCAGCGTGGCGGTGTTCTCCAATCCCGAGGACCGGGAGATCTGGGCCTACCGGATCCCGAGCCTGCTCGGCGCCATGCTGGCGGCGGCGGCCTGCTGCTGGGGCGCGGCGGCGTTCTTCGGTCGGCCGGCGGGCCTGATCGCCGGCGCCATGCTGGGCGCGACCTTCATGCTGTCGACCGAGGCGCTGATCGCCAAGACCGACGCGGTGCTGTGCGGGACCACGACGCTGGCGCTGGCGGCGCTGGGGCGGCTCTACGCCGAGGCGAACGGCGGCCCGCCGGCCGGCAAGCGGGCCTGGCTGTTCTTCTGGATCGGCATGGCGTTGGCCACGCTCGACAAGGGGCCGGTCGGGCCGATGGTGGCGGCGCTGACCATCCTGCTGCTGATCGCCATGGACCGGAAGGCCCGCTGGCTCGGGCGGCTGAACTGGACCTGGGGCGTCATCATCCTGGTCGCGGTCTGCGGCCCCTGGGCCTGGGCGGTGACGGTGGCGACGGACGGCGGCTTCTGGACCAAGGCGATCGGCGGCGACCTGGCGCCGAAACTGGCCGGCGGCCAGGAGACCCATGGCGCGCCGCCCGGCTACTACGCCCTGCTCTCGCCGGTGCTGATGTTCCCGATGACGCTCTTGCTGCCGGCCGCGGCGGTGACCGCCTGGAGGCGCTGGCGCGAGCCCGGGGTGCGCTTCGCCATCGCCTGGCTGGTCCCGGGCTGGCTGGTGTTCGAGGCCCTGCCGACCAAGCTCGTCCACTACACCCTGCCGATGTACGGCGCGGTCGCCTGGCTGGCGTCGGCGGCGCTGACCGAGGCCATCGGCGCGCGCACGCGCTGGACCGGCGCGGTGCTGGCCGGCCTGTTCGGGGTGCTGCTGGCGGGCGGGACCTTCTACCTGTTGAAGACCTATGGCGACGCGAGCGACCTGACGGCCGCGATCCCGACCGCGCTGGCCCTGGCCGGCGCCGGGCTGGCGGGCGGCTGGTTCCTGGTGCGGGGCGCGCCGCGCAAGGCGGTCGCCGTGGCCGTCGCCTGCGGCGTGGTGGGCCACGGCATCCTGGCGGCGGGCCTGGCGCCGCGGCTCAATCCGCTGTGGCTGTCGCAGCGGGTGGAGGAGGCCATGGCCAAGGCGCAGCTGCTGCCGTCGCAGGGGATCGCCGACGCCCCGGTGACGGTGACCGGCTACGCCGAGCCCAGCCTGGTCTTCGCCCTGGGCACCCCCACCGAGATCGGCGGCCCCGACGACGCCGCCGAGGCGATCTACGAGCACCGCCCGACCGTGGTGGAACAACGCCAGGACGCCGCCTTCCGCCAGGCCCTTTCGGGCCTGCACGCCCACGCCCATATGGTGGCGGCCGTCAAAGGCCTGGACTATTCCGACGGGAAGAAGATGACGCTGCGCATCTACCAGGCCGACGCGAACAGCCCGCTCGCGCCCGGTATCCAGTAAGGAGTGGCGCCATGAGCCGCAGGATCGAGATCGTCGAGGTGGGCCCGCGGGACGGGCTGCAGAACGAAAAGGCCCTGCTGGAGGTCGATCAGAAGCTGGAGTTTATCGGCCGGCTGGAAGCGGCCGGCGCGCGGCGCATCGAGACCGTCTCGTTCGTGAACCCCAAACGCGTGCCGCAGATGGCCGGCGCCGAGGAGATCAGCGAAGCCCTGCCGCACGCGAACGGCCGATCGCGCATCGGCCTGGTGCTGAACGAGAAGGGCTGGGACCGCTGCGTCACCGCCGGCTGCGACGAGGCCAATGTCGTGGTCTGCGCCACCGACGGCTTCGGCATCCGCAACCAGGGCGCGTCGGCCGCCGAGCAGACCGCCGCCATGCAGGCCATCGCCGCGCGCCAGAAGGCCGAGGGCGGCCCGCCGATCACCGTGACCATCTCGGTGGCCTTCGGCTGCCCGTTCGACGGCGAGGTCTCGGAGGAGCAGGTGCTGCGCATCGTCCGCGCCGCGGCCGAGTCCGGCGTGGCCGAGATCGCGCTGGCCGACACCATCGGCGTGGCGGATCCCTGGCTCGTGCGGCGCCGCGTCGAGGCGACCAAGGCCGCCGCGCCGGGCATTCCCCTGCGCATGCACTTCCACGACACCCGCAACACCGGCCTCGCCAACGCCTTCGCCAGCGTCGAGGCGGGCGTCGACGTGCTGGACGCCAGCTGCGGCGGCCTGGGCGGCTGCCCCTTCGCCCCCGACGCCACCGGCAACATCGGCACCGAGGACCTGGTCTACATGCTGGAGCGGGCGGGCTTCGAGACCGGCTACGACCTCGACGGCCTGATCGGCACGGCGAAGTGGATGGCGGGCATCCTCGGCAAGCCGCCGGCCGCCTCGGTCAGCCGCGCGGGCGGGTTTCCGCTGCCCGCGTAGGGGGCGGATCGCGGCGATGTAGAGCGGACCTGGCGAGTGGCGTCAGGGGGCGGCGAAGGGCGTGAAGCGAGCCGCCTTGAGACGGCGGCTGCTGACTCATTGCGAAGTTGGGGTTGTCCGCTTTGAGCGCCGTTATTTCCTCGAGTTCGTGACCGATCTCTGCTAGGGCGTAGAGATTCGGGGAATTCATGGCGTACCAGACCGTCGCGAGCTTGTTTTCGGGCATCGGAGGATTCGAGGCGGGCTTTGCAGCGGCAGGCCTGAAGACATCTCTGATGTGCGAGAAAGACCCGGCGGCGAGAGCCGTGCTGCGAAATCAATTTCCCAATATAGATCTCGTCGAAGACGTAACCTTGATGGCCCGCATTCCGGATTGCGATGTGCTGGTCGGAGGCTGGCCATGCCAGGACCTAAGCCAAGCCGGGCGAATGGCGGGTGTGGACGGCGATCAATCGGGCCTCGTAGCCCACGTGTTTCGGCTGCTGGATGCGACGCCGAAAAAGCCAAACACAGTCGTGCTTGAAAACGTTGCCTTTTCTCTCAACCTGCAAAAGGGGAAGGCAGTTCAGTACGTGACCTCAGAGTTGGCTGCTCGCGGCTATCGTTGGGCCTACCGCGTGCTAGATACCCGCGAATTCGGACTACCACACCGGCGACGACGCATCTTCATTGTCGGCATGTTGGAAGGTGACCCTGGAAGCATCCTGTTCGACGGTATCAAGAGAAAGGCCGCGGAGGACGATCCACCTTCGCACATTGGTTTCTACTGGACCGAAGGGAACCGCGGCGTCGGGTGGACGCCGGATGCAGTGCCGCCGCTCAAGGGCGGCTCCGGCCTGAGCATACCTTCTCCACCTGCTATCTGGACGACGGCGACAGGCCTATTTCAGACACCTGGCATCGAGGACGCCGAGCGCCTCCAGGGCTTCGCGGCCGGATGGACCGCTGCGGCTCGTGACGATGCGAAAGGCGACCGCGGCCGTTGGCGTCTCGTTGGAAACGCCGTCAGCGTCCCGGTGGCCGAGTGGCTAGGCCGCGGGATTGCCGCGTCAGATATTGCCGAAGTCGAATACCAAGACCTTGGTGTCGAGACGGCATCCCAACACAATGCCGCTTGGGGGGGGCCAGGCCAGACGTCCCGCTACGTTCCGTCGGCCGGCGAAGGGCCCGGAGATGCGAAGCGCGTTTCGGTCGAGACCTTCGGGCTCAACGATGCGCGGACCCTGTCGCTGCGAGCTGCTGAGGGTTTCCTGCGTCGCTACATGAAAAGCGGCCTGACCAAGAACCACGACTTCGCACGGGCGCTGGCAAACCATTGCGGCCTTAGCGAGGTTCCAGCCTAGGCACGTTGGTAGTGCCGCTGCGCGCGGTAGCGCTCCAGACCTTTGATGAGCGAGACCATGAAAGTCCGGATTCTCCGGAATTTCTCGATGATGTCCTGTGTGCTGAACTGCGATCCAACCGCTTCGAAGGTCTCTACCCCGTGAGCGAGTGTGTTCCTCATCTGCCTGACCAGGACGAGATCCGACCCACCGAGGCAGGATTTCGGAGGGCGCCATGCGCTCTCGATCCGCGTGATCAAACGAAGCAATTCCTCATTGTCGACATTTCCCGGGAACGGCAGCCGATGAAGATCGGACCGCCAGTCGACGACTCCGGGCGCGAACCTTGCGACGTCGCGCATCAGGGCTTCGTGGTTCGTGCCTTGCGTGAGTCTGTCCCGGAAGTGAGCCCGCGCGATCTCATCTTGCCAATAGTCGCGGAGGGCGGTGAAAGCCCCACCGCTCGTAAGGATTTCCTGGCGTAGTGCGACGAGGGCCTCGCGCGCGCCGTACTCTATGCAGTTGTAGATCATGATGAAGGCGGAAGCGCGTGAAGCCGTGATCGCAGCGGTGGCCCGATAGAAGCTCCGGCCGGGCGTGGCGTGTGTGCGCTCCAGCGAGTGAAGGGATTTCAGATATTCTGAGACCTCCACCGCACGGAGGCGAAACCGAGCCTCAACGGTCATGCGGACGACCGAGCAGACTGTCCCGGACGTACTCTATGCGGCCTCGCAGCTTAGGGGCGCTGTTGCTGGCATCGGTACGGACGAGCTCCTCGAATTGCTCCGACCGAAGCCACGCGTCGGATGGGGCCTTTAGTTTGGGATCAGCCCTCAAGGCCAGCGCGGTCCCGACGGCAACCGCTTCAAATCGGACGCGCGGCACGCGCTTCCCGCCGTCGGGCCGGTAGAACGCCTTCGGGTAGGACTTGCGAATGAACTGCATGGTCCGCTCGAATTCTGCGCCCATCTCCGCCAGCCGAGCTTCATCGGCGGAGGCGTTCAATTCTCCCATGTTGGAGTCGAGGAACTTTCTTACGTCGTGGCGGAACGCAAGGTAGCGATCGCAATAGACGAAGAAGCGCGTGACCAACTCCTGCCGCTCGCTACGCGCGTCGACCCCCTTCGCCATATAGGGCGTCAGACTCTTGAACAGATCTGATGCTGCCCAATGGATGACCAGGTCGAGGAAGGCACCGCGATAGACACCTTTGCGAATCTCGGCGTCCTCAAGTCTCTTTCCGGACGTATTCAGGCGCCTGAACAGCTCAACACGAGTGCTCTCGTCAGTTCCCTGATCGAGGACGAATGATCGAATCGGCGTGTTGTTCAGACGACGCTGCACCGAGGGCGGGAGGTCTGCGAAGTGGTAGCCGTTCAGGACGTCGAGCTTTTCCAAGCCCGTCAATTCGAAGCCATTTTGTAGGTATTTCACTAGCGTTCGAATTCGCTGCGAGCCGTCCACGATCTCTAGGCGCCCTTCGACGTCGTAGAGGAACACCGGAGGAACCGGGACGCGCAGAATAAGGCTCTCAATGAAATAGGAGCTCTGCTCGACGTTCCAGGCGAGACTTCGTTGGTACTCCGGGACGTAGATGTCGCCTTCCGCCTCGGCTTCATCGCGAAACTTAGACACCACGAGTTCGACGGAGAAGTCCGTAACGACGTAGCGCGCTTCCCGGCGTACGTCGTCGACGATCGAGGCGACTTCGTCGGGATCCGCTAGCTGCAGCAACAGGTTCGACATTCGGAATCGTCCTTGAGATAAATTGCTGCCAGATTCTCGGTTAGATCGCCAGCGCGCCGCCAACACGCAGAACGAGCAAAGGCCGCAGTTAGGTTGATGGCCGTAGCCTCGCTGCGGGGCTAGGGAGCAAGGCTGACGTGTCCACGACCTTTCGGACACGCGTGACGAGAGCTATGACATCGCGAGCACGCTGGCGAGCCGCCAACCGAGGCCCTCGCCCGCCACGCAACATCTGACGGCTTCGGGGGAGGCGCAATGTCAGACGAGTTCAAGTTCGAGATTTCGCTCAGTGTACTGAACCACCTGGGACGGAACCTGTATCGGAATTTCATCACCGTGCTCGCGGAGGCGGTGTCAAATTCCTGGGATGCTGGGGCCAATAACGTCTGGGTTGAGATCGACGAGAATGGGTCATCATTCTCTATAAAGGACGATGGCGTCGGAATGTCGGCCAGCGACTTCCAGAACAAGTTCCTCAAGATCGGATATTCGAAACGCAAAGCCGATGGGCCCAAATCATCTGCCGGTCGGCCGTACATCGGAGCGAAAGGGATCGGGAAGCTGGCGCTACTCTCCTGCGCCCAGAGGGTCTCGGTGTTCTCGAAGGAAAAGGGAGGCGACTACACAGGTGGTGTAATCGACAACGCTGGCCTTGATGTCGCGATCAAGAATGACAACACAGCCGATCAATACCCGCTGGAAGGTCTCAACTTCACACTCATCGACAAGCTCTCGATTGGCCACGAACAAGGGACCATCATCGTCTTCCAAGGCATGAAGGAGCGATTGAAGAGTTCGACACAGCACCTGAAAAAGATGCTGGCACTGAGCTTCAAGTTCTCGCTGATCGATCCGTCGTTCACGATCCACGTCAATGGTGCGCCAGTCGGAGAGGATGACCTCAAAGACCTCTCCGACGCGACGGAGTTCGTTTGGCTTATCAACGGGTACGCCGACAGCTACTTGGCGACGCTAACGAAATTGAAGAGTACCTCCATACCGGTCACGACTGAATTGAATATCAAGGGCTTTGTAGCCACCGTGGCGAAGCCCCGGGATCTGAAGATCATCGGCACCGACGAGCGGGCTACGATCGACCTTTTTGTGAACGGCCGCCTTAGAGAGAAGAACATTATTCGGCACATCCCGACGCAGAGGATTGTGGAGAGCTACGTCTACGGACAGGTCCATTTTGACACGTTAGATCGCGAGGGTGCGGATCCCTTCACCAGCAGCCGGGAAGGCATCGTCGAAGACGACGCGGAGTTTCAGGAGCTCATCAAGTATCTGAAAGAAATCCTTCTTCCAAAGGTCATCGACGAATGGGACGAACTTCGCCTTGGCCGGGGGGAGGAAGGCGACGACGAGAATCCTCGAAAATCCAGAAAGCAGAGGAGGGCGCGAGATCTATACAATCTGAGTGCTGACGACTACGCACCGGACGACGAAGACGCTGCGAGGGACAAGGTCGATGAGTGGCTGGGCGACCTGCGCGGTGACGCCGAGTTCAATATCCAGACGTACGTCGACTGCTTCCTCTCCGAAAACCTCGTCCGCAAGTACCTTGAAGAGAAAGGGGTGACACTCCAAGGCGGCGTAAAACAAGAGGCAGACGATTGGCGAAAGACAGAAGAAGCTAGGAGGGCTGAAGCCAACATTAGTTTCGAAATCCGGCGATCTAGCAATGACCTCGACTACCTTGGCATGAGCGCGCTCGCTGTCACTGCGGAAGGCGGCAACAAGAGCGGGAAGGGCCAAGCGCTGTGGAAGGATGCCATCGCATACATTCCGGTGCGCAATGTCGTCGGGCATACGGGGCTACTGACGCAGACGGCGAAGAACCATCTCAGCACTACGTACGAGAACATTAAGGCGCGGGTCAGGGCGCTCCTTAAGAGCGCTTAGGTTTTGTAGCGAGGAACGGGCATTGAAGGTCACCAACGACCAAGGCCACGAACTCGACGCGCGCTTTGTGCTTGAGCCTACAACCGCGGGTCTTGATCTCGTCATCACCGCGCGGGGCGGAGGACTCAACAGCGACTATGAGAAGGGCGTCGCGATCCTGATCAGCCGGTTGGCGCAGTGGAGGGTTGTTCTTGACGGCGTGTCCGTCGACAGCTCAGTCGCGCGAAAACTTCCAACAGAAGAGCGCCGCCTTGCGGTGCAGAATTTTTCGTTTCCTTTGGAGTTGGTCGCGGTCACCGACATTCGGTCTCTGCGGTTGGGCATTCGTAGTGCGACCGTCGCTTTTGGACAGCGCGAGGGCGCAATTGGCGGAAATCCAACGAAGCGACTGCGGCTGCATCTCGATTGGCCGGCTGCAAGGGACGTTAGACTAAACGTGCTTGAGGCGGCGCTTGGCGGACCTGCGAACGCGTCGGGCGGAGATAAGCCCGAATTAGCGGAGGCTCGCGTTGCCGCTGCAACGAAGGAACTTCGGACGCGGGTGGCACAAGACCGGCCGATTGTTTGCCCCTCCGGCGGGCCAGGCGGCGTTCGAACGTGGGGCGTGGCCGTCTACTATCCGAGGAAGGACGATGTCATCGCGTGGGTACTGCATACTGCCGGTGGCCGCTGTGAGGTCTGCGGCGACGCCGCGCCGTTTCTGAAGAATGACGGGGAGCCGTATCTGGAAGTCCACCACGTGCGGCATCTCGCCGACGGAGGCCCTGATCAGACCGACAATGCGGTCGCCGCTTGCCCCAACTGCCATCGCCGTCTGCACTTTTCCGCGGACCGTGAGGTCCTTCGGTCGGCGCTGCTTGTGCGTGTCCCTCGGCTCGTCGACTACCCGAAGGCGCCGATCATCGAACTTCCTACCGTCTGAAGGTCCGCTTTCAGCCGAGGCGCCAACTTCCGCTCCTGGCGCAAAGCGGAACTTGATCGCTCGCCCCGAAGGCCGGCGTCTTCCCTAGTTCCGGCTCAGCGGCCGCGGAAGCGCCAGAGGACCGGGCGGACGATGGCGGCCAGCACGACCACCGGCGACAGGGCCCAGGCGGCGATGCGCTGGCCCATGCCCTTGGCGCGCTTGCGGAAGTAGCGGGCCAGGCCGACGCCCTTGTGGAACTCCACGCGGATCGGACTGGTCAGGCTGGTGTGGCCCAGGTGGACCACCTCGGCGCGCGGATGGAACAGCACCTGGCCGCCGGCCCGGCGCACCCGCCAGCAGAGGTCCACGTCCTCCACGTGCAGGAAGTAGCCCTCGTCGAAGCCCTCGACGCGGTCGAAGTCCTCGCGGCGCATGCAGAAGCAGGCGCCGGAGACGGTGGGCACCGGGACCGCATGCTCCGGCAAGGCCTCGGCCTCCCAGTGCACCTCGAAGCGGCGAAGGCTCTGGGTCTTGCCCGACAGGCGCGAGAGCGACATCAGGGCGCTCATCGGGGTGATCTCGCCGCGCCGCGCGCCGCGCTGTTCGGTGCGGTCGACGTTCAGCACCCGGCCGCCGACCAGGGTCGGCACCGGCCGCTCCTCGATCTCGCGGGCCAGTTCGGCCACGCACCCCGGCTGCAGGAAGGCGTCCGGGTTGAGGAAGACCAGAACCTCGCCGGTGGCCGTGCGCGCGCCCAGGTTGGCGCCCCGGGCGAAGCCGATGTTGCCATGGCCGGTCAGGAAGGTGACCCGGCCGTCGCGCTCGGCGAGCGCGCGCAGATAGACCAGGTCGTCGGCCGTCGAGCCGTTGTCGACCACCACCAGCTCCGCCACCATCGGATCGCGCAGGGCGCAGGCGATGCTTTCGCCGAGCGCCGCGCCGGTCATGTAGACGACCATGATCACCGAGACCCGGCGCTGGGCGGCCAGGAAGGCTGGCGCCGGCGCCGAGTCGTTGGCGACCTCTGGGGCGACGATCGGGGCGGTGAAGCCGTTCATCAGCTCTCCCGGGCGCCCGCGGTTTCGACGCCACGGGCAAGATCGGGCGCGTTGGCCTGACTGGCAAGCTGGTTCGCGGCAGCCGAGAGGTCGAGGATCTCCTGACCGTCGGAGCCCAGGCGGCGCAGGGCCACCTTGCGCTCCTCCGCCTCGCGGCGGCCGACGACGGCGATCACCGGCACCTTGGCCAGGCTGTGCTCGCGGATCTTCAGGTTGATCTTCTCGTTGCGCAGGTCGGTCTCGACCCGCAGCCCCTTGGCCTTCAGCTCCGCGGCCACCTGGCGCGCGTAGTCGTCGGCGTCGGAGGTGATCGTCGCCACCGTCACCTGGACGGGCGCCAGCCACATCGGGAAGGCCCCGGCGTAGTTCTCGATCATCACCCCGATGAACCGCTCCAGCGAGCCGCAGATCGCCCGGTGCAGCATCACCGGCCGCTGCTTGGAGCCGTCCTCGGCCACGTATTCGGCGTCGAGCCGCTCGGGCAGGACATAGTCCAGCTGCAGCGTGCCGCACTGCCAGGTCCGGCCGATGGCGTCGCGCAGGTGGAACTCCAGCTTCGGGCCGTAGAAGGCGCCCTCGCCCGGCAGCATCTCGACCTGCGGGATGCCGGCGGCGAGCGCCGCGCGCTCGAGCTTCTTCTCGGCGATGTCCCAGACCTCGTCGGTGCCGAAGCGCAGCTCGGGCCGCAGGGCCAGCTTCACCGCGTGCAGTTCCAGGCCGCAGTCGCGGTAGACGCTTTCCAGCAGGCGGACGAACTTCGTCGACTCCGCCTCGATCTGGTCCTCGCGGCAGAAGATGTGGGCGTCGTCCTGGGTGAAGGCGCGCACCCGGAAGATGCCGTGCAGAGCGCCCGACGGCTCATAGCGGTGACAGGCGCCGAACTCAGCCATGCGCAGCGGCAGGTCGCGATAGGACTTCTGGCCGTGGTTGAAGATCTGCACGTGGCCCGGGCAGTTCATCGGCTTGACGGCCAGGACCTCGCCTTCCTCCGTCTCGCAGGTGAACATGGCGTGGCTGAACTTCTGCCAGTGGCCGGACTTCTCCCACAGCTCGCGGTCCATGAGCTGAGGCGCCTTGACCTCCACATAGCCGTCGTCGTCCAGCCGGCGGCGCATATAGGCCTCGACCGTGCGGTAGAGCGTCCAGCCCTTGGGGTGCCAGAAGATCATCCCCTTGGCCTCTTCCTGCAGGTGGAAGAGGTCCATGGCCCGGCCGATCTTGCGGTGGTCGCGCTTCTCGGCCTCCTCGATGCGGTGGAGGTAGGCCTCAAGGTCGGCTTCCGACGCCCAGGCCGTGCCATAGATGCGCTGCAGCTGGGCGTTGCGATGGTCGCCCCGCCAGTAGGCGCCGGCCAGCTTGGTCAGCTTGAAGGCCTTGCCGACGAACTTCGTCGACGGGAAGTGCGGTCCCCGGCAGAGGTCCTTCCATTCGCCCTGGCGATAGACGCTGACCTCCTGGTCGGCCGGGATGCCCTCGATGATCTCGGCCTTGTAGGCCTCGCCGATGGACTTGAAGTGGGCGATGGCTTCGTCGCGCTTCCAGACCTCGCGCTTGATGGCCTCGTCGCGGTCGACGATCTCCTTCATCCGCTGCTCGATGGCGGCCAGGTCGTCCAGGCTGAACGGCTCGTCGCGGGCGAAGTCGTAGTAGAAGCCGTCCTCGATCGACGGGCCGATGGTCACCTGCGTGCCGGGGAAGAGTTCCTGCACCGCCTCGGCCATCACGTGGCTGGTGTCGTGGCGCAGGGTCTCCAGCGCCTCACGGGCGTCACGCGAGAGGATCTCGAAGTGGCCGCCCTTGGATAGGGGCCGGTCCACGTCCAGCAGCTCGCCGTCCAGCTTGATCAGGGCGGCGCGCTTGGCGAGCGACGGGGCGATCGAGGCCGCCACGTCCTTGCCCGTCACGCCGGCGTCGTACTGGCGTTTCGAGCCATCGGGGAAAATCAGGTCGATCATGTCTCACAGGTCCACGTTCGCGCAGGTCCTTCGGGTTTTTGGCCGTCTGGGCCCTTCTTGCGCGGGGGCGGAACCGGGTCGTAGCCCGATTTGCCGCTCCAGGGATGACAACGGCACAGCCTTCCGGCGGCGAGAGCACTCCCGCGCCACGGGCCATGGCCGATCAGGGCTTCGGCGGCGTATTCCGAACAGGTCGGAACGAACCGGCACTGCCGCCCGATCAGCGGCGAAAGCGTCAGCTTGTAGGCGCGCAACAACGCCCTGACGCAGCGTTCGTAGAGGGTCATGCCGGTCTTGGATCCTTAGGCGCTGCGATTACGCTGCGCCCAGCGGCGGATCAAGCTGCGCCGGCGGGGCTAGTTCGTCCCGTAGTCGGCGTTTGTTGGGCGGCGGTCGCGGTCCGGACAGCCTCGGTCACCGCCTCGAACGCGAGCAGCGTCGAGGCGTGGCGGGCCGGGTAGTCCTTCACAGGCGCGAGCATGGCCAGGTCCGAGAAACGTCCTTCGGGCGGTGGGCCGCCCGTCTTCAACATAGCGCGGAATTGTTCACGGGTCACTTCCAGCTCGTCCAGGCTGGCGCCGATCACGTGCGCGCCCAGCACCGAGGCGGCGGCCTGGCCGAGGGCGCAGGCCTTCACGTCCTGGGCGAAGTCGGCGACCAAGCCGTCCGCCACGGTGACGTCCACCACCACCCGGCTGCCGCACAGCTTGGCGATCTTTTCGACGCTGGCGTCGGGCGCGGGCAGCCGTCCGACCCGCGGCAGGTTGGCCGCGAGCTTGAGCAGTTTCGCCGAGTAGAGGTCGTCGATCATCCGCCTCTAGATCGGGGTCCGGGCGGCGGCTGTCAAATCGGTGGCCGAGCCGGCCGCGCATATTATGTAATTTTATAACAGCCTGAAACGAGCCCTCCACGATTTGGCCTGAGAGCGTGGTTAGACGCCGCGCAGCCGTCTCCAAGAGCGGTTGACTCGGTTATGTTATAATATAACAGACTCCTTCCCGGCCCTGCGCCACTTGTTCTTCGAGACGGGACCCACATGCCTCATCGCCTCCGCCTGCTGGCCTGCGCCAGCCTCCCCGCGCTTGTCCTGTTCGCCGCCCAGCCGGCCTTCGCCGAGGCGGCGGCGGACAGCGGCCAGGGCCAGGTCTCGGAGGTTGTGGTCACGGCGCAACGGCTGGACGCGGCGCGCGCGACGATCGAGCCGCAGCTGGGCGCCACCAGCTATTCCCTGCCGGAAGCCTTCATCCTGAACCTGCCGGCCGGGGCGAACACCCAGCTGAACCAGGTGGTGTTGCAGGCGCCCGGCGTGGCGCAGGACAGCTTCGGCCAGCTGCACATCCGCGGCGACCACGGCAACATCCAGTACCGGCTGAACAACGTCATCCTGCCCGAGGGCCTGCAGGTGTTCGGCCAGACCATCTCGCCGCGCCTGGCCCAGAACATCGATCTGATCACCGGCGCCCTGCCCGCCCAGTACGGCCTGCGCACCGCCGGCATCCTGAACATCGCCACCAAGAGCGGCTTCCGGAACGGCGGCGAGATCGGGGTCTATGGCGGCAGCCACGGCCTGATCGAGCCCTCGGTCGAAGGCGGCGGCTCCTGGGGCCAGAACAGCGCGTTCGGGACCTTGAGCTACACCGGAACCGACGTGGGCATCGAAAGCCCGGACGGGCGCGCCCGGCCGATCCACGACCATTCCGACCAAGCCCAGGGCTTCGGCTATTTCGACCGCATCCTGGACGACACCAGCCGCCTGTCGTTGATCGTCGGGACGTCGCAGCAGCGGTTCCAGATCCCGAACGTCGGCGGCCTGCAGCCCGACCTCGGCTTCCAGGTGAAGGGCGTCACCGCCTTCCCATCGGAGAGGCTGAACGAGAGCCAGCGCGAGGGCACCAGCTACGCCATCGCCACCTATCTCAAAACCACAGACAAATTCACGGGCCAGCTTTCGGTGTTCAGCCGCTATTCGGAGCTGACCTACACGCCCGACGTCACCGGCGAGCTGCTGTTCAACGGCATCGCCCAAGCGGCGAAGAAGACCGACCTTTCCTTCGGCGTGCAGGCCGAGGGCGTCTACAAGCTGAACGACGCCCACACGATCCGCTCCGGCCTGATCGTCTCCACCGACCACACCACCAGCCGCACAAGCTCCCAGGTCTTCCCGCTGGACGCCGACGGGAACCAAGTCGGCTCCGCGCCGGAGACCATCGCCGACAATGGCTCGGCCGACGCCTGGACCTATTCGGCCTATCTGCAGGACGAGTGGACGCTCACCGACCAGCTGACGCTGAACTATGGCCTGCGCTTCGACCAGCTCGACGCGTTCCGGCGTGAGAACCAGCTGTCGCCGCGGGTGAACCTGGTCTGGAAGCCTATGGACGGGACGACGGTCCACGCCGGCTACGCGCGCTATTTCTCGCCGCCGCCGTTCGAACTGATCGCCAGCCCGACCGTGGCGAAGTTCGTGGGCACCAGCGCCGAGCAACCGGGGACCCAGAACGACCTGCCCCGCTCCGAGCGCGACAACTATTTCGACCTGGGCGTCGAGCAGAAGATCGACCACCTGACGCTCGGCCTGGACGTCTACGACAAGCAGGCCCGCAACCTGATCGACGAGGGTCAGTTCGGCGCGCCGATCATCCTGACGCCGTTCAACTACCGCGAGGGCTACGCCCGCGGCGTCGAGCTCTCCGCCAACTACAGCCAGGGCCCGCTCACCGCCTACGCCAACCTCGCCGTCTCCCAGGCCAAGGGGAAGGACATCGTCTCCAGCCAGTTCAACTTCGACCCGGGCGACCTGGCCTATATCCGCAACCACTTCATCTATCTGGACCACGACCAGACCTATTCCGCCTCGGCGGGGGTGACCTATCGGATCGGGACCGCGCACCTGTCGGCCGACCTGATCTACGGCTCGGGCCTCAGGAAGGACGGCGCCGTCCCGAACGGGGCCCACGTGCCGGGCTATGCGCAGGTGAACCTCGGCTACGCCCAGGACTTCGCCGCGCCGGGCGGGCCGGTGACCATCCGCGCCGACGTGATCAACCTGTTCGACAAGACATACGAGATCCGCGACGGGACGGGCGTGGGCGTCGGCGCGCCGCAGTTCGGACCGCGCCGGGGCGTCTTCGCCGGCGTCAGCAAGGCCTTCTGATATTTCCCGGCGCAGCCTCACTATTGCAGGCTGAAATCCAGCGACCTCTTTGTGGCCATACCGCCGCGCCAAAGGCATTTGAGCCTCCGGTTGATATAATATAACAACCGCAGCTTGGCCTTGCGGATGAGATCATGACCTACGCCGTCGCCAGCCGGGCGTCGTCCATCTAAGTGCTTGCCGGAAAAGACCTTCGCGCCCGAATGACGGTGGCCGCGGGGCCGAGCGCGCTCGCCGCGGCGCTGCTGCTCAGCGCCTGTGCGGTGGGGCCGAACTTCAAGGCGCCGGCGCCGCCGAAGATCGCCGCCTACAGCGCGGACCAGCCGTCGGCGGCGGTCGCCACGCCCGGCGTCGCCGGCGGCGCGGCGCAGCGGATCGAGACCGGCGCCGACCTGCCCGGCGACTGGTGGACCCTGTTCCACTCCCAGCCGCTCAACGACCTGATCGCCCAGGCGCTGAAGGCCAACCCCGATCTCAAGGCGGCGCAGGCGGCCCTGCGCCAGGCGCACGAGACCGCCCTGGCCCAGCGCGGCGCCTTCTTCCCGACTGTCTCCGGAAGCTTTTCCGGCACGCGGTTCCGCCAGTCGGCCGACCTGGCGCCGACCCCGGCCAACAACGCCTCGCAGTACAGCCTCTTCACCCCGCAGCTCAGCATCTCCTATGCGCCGGACGTCTTCGGCCTGGTCCGCCGCCAGGTGGAGAACGCCCGGGCCCAGGAGGAGGCGAGCCGCTTCCAGATGCTGGCCGCGGACCTGACGCTGACCACCAATGTCGCCAACGCGGCCATCCAGGACGCGTCGATCAACGCCCAGGTCGACGCCACCCGCCAGCTGGTCGACATCGAGACCAAGGCGGTGGAGATCCTGAAGCTGCAGGTCGCCAAGGGCTATGCCTCGGGCCTCGACCTCGCCGCCCAGGAAAGCCAGCTCGCCCAGGCCAAGGCCGCCCTGCCGCCGCTGTTGAAGCAGGCGGCGCAGTCGCAGCACCTGATCGCCACGCTCACCGGCCGGTTCCCGACGGAGGCGCCGGAGACGCGGTTCAGCCTGGACAGCCTGACCCTGCCCGCCGACCTGCCGCTCAGCCTGCCGTCGCAACTGGTGGCCCAGCGGCCGGACGTGCGCCAGGCGCAGGCCAACCTGCACGCCGCCAGCGCCCAGATCGGCGTGGCGGAGGCCAACCGCCTGCCGAACTTCACCCTGACCGGCGACGCCGGGTCGTCGGCGCTGACCATCCAGCGGGTGTTCCACGCGGGGACCGGCTTCTGGGACTTCGGCGCGGCGGTGACGGCCCCGATCTTCCAGGGCGGGACCCTGCTGCACCAGGAACGCGCCGCCAAGGAAGCCTACCAGCAGTCGGCCGAGCAGTACCGCGGCGCCGTGCTGGGCGCGGTGCAGAACGTCGCCGACACCCTGGCCGCCATCGCGCAGGACGCCGAGGGCCTGAAGGCCGCCGCCGCCGCCGCGACCGCCGCCAAGACGACCCTCGACCTGTCCGAGCGCCAGTACCGCGCCGGCTACGCCAGCTACCTGTCGCTGCTGACCGCGCAACAGGCCTACCAGCAGGCGCGCATCAGCCTGGCGCAGGCTGAGGCCGCCCGCTTCTCCGACACCGTGGCCCTCTACCAGGCGCTCGGCGGCGGCTGGTGGAAGCGCCCAGACATCGCGAAAAATGGTCTCCCGAAGGACGCAAATGCCGACTAGACCGCCCTTCCGCGCCCTGCTGATCCCGGCGCTGGCGGCCCTGGCGCTGGCGCCGCTGTCGGCCTGTGGCTCCAAGCCCGACGCCGCGGCCGAGAAGGCCGAGGTCACGCCGCAGAACCTGACGCTGACCTCCGCCCAGCTGCAGCACGTGCGCGTGGTCGAGGTGGCGCCCGCTGACTTCCACAAGGCGCTCGAGGTCGCCGGCGTGGTCGACTTCGACAACGACCAGTCCACCAGTGTGGTCTCGCCGATCTCCGGCCTGGTGACCCGCCTGTTGGTGCAGCCGAACCAGCAGGTCGCCGCCGGCCAGGCCCTGGCCATGGTCGATTCCTCCGACTTCGCAGCGGCCACCAGCGCCTATGCCAAGGCCCTGGCGACGGCGCGCACCACCCGCAGGATCGCCGACGCCGACAAGGACCTGGCCCAGGGCAACGGCGTCTCGGCGCGCGAGGCCCAGCAGGCCGAGACCGACGCCGCCAACGCCGCCGCCGACCGCGACGCCGCCCTGCAGGCGCTGCAGGCGCTGAAGATCGACCCCAAGGCGATCCGGGACATCGAGGCCGGCAAGCCGGTCGGCCGCATCGAAGGCGCCATCCGCGCGCCCATCGCCGGGACCCTGGTCGAGAAGCTGATCACGCCCGGCCAGCTGCTGCAGGCCGGCACGACCCCGGCCTTCACGGTCGCCAACCTGTCGAAGGTCTGGGTGATGGCCCAGATCCCCGGCGCCGAACTGACCTCGGTGCATGTGGGCGACGCCGCCGAGATCGAAGCCGGCGACGGCACGGCCAAGATGACCGGCGTGGTCGACAGCGTCTCGGCCGTGGTCAACCCCGACACCCGCGCAGTGATCGCCCGGGTGGTGGTCGCCAACCCCGGCGGCCTCTTGAAGAAGCAGATGTACGTGCGCGTGCGCATCCGCGCCCAGGCGGCGAGCCGCGGGATCACCGCGCCGGTGTCGGCGATCCTGCGCGACGACGAGAACCTGCCGTTCGTCTACGTGGCCCTGAATGGCGCAGGCCAGAACGGCGAGGCCTTCGCCCGGCGGCGCGTGACGCTCGGCGAGCGCTCCGGCGACCAGTACGCCATCGCCGGCGGGCTCAATCCCGGTGACCGCATCGTCGCCGACGGCGCCATCTTCATGCAGTTCATGCAGAGCCAGTGAGCGGGATCGACACGCCTCCCGCGCCGCCGGCCCCGCCGCCCGCGCCCCGCGCGCCCTCGGTGATGAACCGGGTGGTGGCGGTGGCCCTGCGCCAGCAGTGGCTGGTGATCCTCCTGACCGCGATCCTGATCGGCGTCGGCGCCTGGTCGATCCAGCGCCTGCCGGTCGAGGCCTATCCCGACCTGTCGCCGCCGATGGTCGAGCTGATCACCCAGTGGCCGGGCCACGCCTCCGAAGAGGTCGAGCGGCTGATCACCGTGCCATCCGAGATCGAGATGAACGGCCTGCCGGGCGCGACCGTGACCCGCTCGATCTCGCTCTACGGCCTGTCGGACCTGGTGATCACCTACAAGGACGGGACCGACCGCCTGGCGGCGCGCCAGGAGGTGTTCAACCGGCTGGGCGACCTGTCGTTGCCGGATGGGGTGAAGCCGTCGGTCAGCCCGCTCACCTCGCCCTCGGGCCTGATCTACCGCTATGTGCTGCAGAGCACCGACCGCTCGCCGATGGAGCTCAAGACCTTCGAGGACTGGGTCGTGGAGCCCGCCTTCAAGGCCGTGCCAGGCGTCGCCGACGACTCAGGCTTCGGCGGCGGCGAGATGCAATACCAGGTGCTGTTCGACCCCGACCGGCTGGCCGCGGTCGGCCTGACCGTCAACCAGGTGCAGACCGCGCTGGCCGCCAACAACGCCAACGCCGGCGGCGGCTTCTATTCCCAGGGCGGCCAGTTCTACTATGTCCGCGGCGTCGGCCGGATCGAAACGCTGGAGGATATCCAGAACGTCGTGCTCGCGGTCCACGACGGCGTGCCGGTGCTGGTCAAGGATGTCGGCCGCGCGGTGATCGGTTCGGCCCCGCGCCTGGGCGAGTTCGGCTTTGAGAAACAGGACGACGCCGTCGAGGGCGTGATCCTGCTGCGCACCGGCGAGAAGACCCAGGACGTGCTGAAAGGCGTCCAGGCCAAGGCCCGCGAACTCAACGACCACATCCTGCCCAAGGACGTGAAGGTCGTGCCGTTCTACGACCGCACCGACCTGGTGAAGTTCACCACCGGCGTGGTGCAGGGCAACCTGCTGCGTGGCATGATCCTGGTGGTCGTGGTGCTGATCTTCTTCCTCTACGACGTGCGCGCCGGACTGATCGTGTCGGCGACGATCCCGCTGGCCCTGCTGTTCGCCTTCGCCTGCCTGAACGTCCAGAAGGCCTCGGCCAACCTCTTGTCGATCGGCGCGATCGACTTCGGCATCCTGGTCGATGGGGCGGTGGTGATGGTGGAGAACATCTTCCGCCAGCTCGCCCTGCGCGAAGGCAGGCCCGCCGACGTGCGCGAGGTGATCCGCGACGCCGCCGCCGAGGTCGACCGCCCGCTGGTCTACGCCATGGTGGTGATCGTCGTCAGCTTCCTGCCGATCTATGTGCTGACCGGCCCTTCCGGGGCCCTGTTCCGGCCGATGGCCGACACCATGATCTTCGGCCTGGTGGGCGCGCTCTTGGTGACGCTGACCCTGCTGCCGGTGCTCTGCGCGTGGCTGATGCGCGGCGGCGTGCGCGAGCGGGTCAACCGGCCGTTCGAGTGGATCAAGGACCGCTACGCCAAGGGCCTCGATTTCTGCCTGGCGCACCGCTGGGGCACGCTCTGGGCGGCCACCGCCCTGCTGGTCGCGACCCTCTTCGTCGTGCCCTTCGTCGGCGCCGAGTTCATGCCGCAGCTCGACGAGGGCGCGCTGTGGGTGCGGGCCACCATGCCCTACACCATCTCCTTCGACGAAAGCGCCAAGGTCGCGCCGAAGGTGCGCGCCATCCTGAAGAGCTTCCCGGAGGTGACGACGGTGGCCTCCGAGCTCGGCCGCCCCGACGACGGCACCGACCCGACCGGCTTCTTCAACGTCGAGTTCTTCGTCGGGCTGAAGCCCTACTCGGAATGGCATGGCGCCTATCACACCAAGCCGCAGCTGATCGCCGCCATCAACAAGAAGCTGGAGGCCTTTCCGGGCATCACCTTCAACTACACCCAGCCCGCGGAGGACGCGGTCGACGAGGCCGAGACCGGCCTGAAGAGCGCGCTGGCGGTGAAGGTCTTCGGTCCCGACCTCAAGACCCTGGAGACCAAGGGCAAGGCCATCAAGCAGGTGCTGCAGCGCGTGCGCGGCGTGAAGAACGTGACCCTGGTGCAGGAGCTGGGCCAGCCCGCCCTGACCATCAAGATCGACCGCGCCAAGATCGCCCGCTACGGCGTCAACGTCGCCGACATCAACGCCCTGGTGCAGACCGCCGTCGGCGGCGACGTTGCCACCCAGGTGGTGCAGCAGGAGAAGCAGTTCGACCTGGTCGTGCGCCTGGAGGAGCAGTACCGCGACAACCCCGAGAAGATCGGAAACATCCTGGTGGCGACGCCCGGCGGCCAGCAGATCCCGCTGAAGGAATTCGCCGACATCGGGGTGACCAGCGGCGCGGCCTTCATCTACCGCGAGAACAACTCTCGCTACATCGGCGTGCAGTTCTCGGTGGAGGGCCGCGACCTGGCCGGCGCCGTCGAGGACGCCATACATCAGGTCAATCAAAAGGTTGGACTGCCGCGCGGCTATCGCGCCGACTGGGGCGGCGACTACACCGAGTACACGGCCTCGCGCGACCAGCTGAAGGTCATCCTGCCGCTGACGGCCTTCCTGATCTTCCTGCTGCTCTTCACCCTCTATGCGAACTTCAAGTTCCCGGCGATCACCATCGCCGGCGTGGTGCTGTCGGCGCCGGTGGGCGGCGTGCTGGCGCTGTGGCTGACGCACACGCCGTTCTCGGTCTCCTCCGGCATCGGCTTCCTGGCGCTGTTCGGGGTCTCGGTGCAGACCGCTGTGGTCTACATCTCCTACGTCAACGAGCTGCGGCGCGACGGCGTCACACTGGACCAGGCGATCCGCGAAGGCGCGATCCTGCGGTTGCGGCCGATCATGATGACCGCCCTGGTCGCCGCCCTGGGCCTCGCGCCCGCCGCCCTGGCCACCGGCGTTGGCACCGACAGCCAGCGGCCGTTCGCCCTGGTGATCGTCAGCGGCCTCTTCACCCGCCTGCTGATCAGCATCTTCCTGATGCCGGTGCTCTACGCCCTGGTGGCCCGGCCGGACGACCGGCTGGAGGTCTGACCCCAAGGGCGATCTGGTCGAATTTGGCCCCTTGCCAGGGCGCGGGCTTCCCCTAGCGTCGGCCGGTCCGGGGAGGCCGAATGACCGCAACCACCGCCGATCAGGAAACCGTTCCGAAAGGCCGTGAGCTGTTCGGCCATCCGCGCGGCCTCTACGTCCTGGCGGGCACCGAGCTCTGGGACCGCATCTCCTTCCACGGGATGCAGGCCCTGCTGACGCTCTACATGGTCGAGCAGCTGTTCAAGCCCGGCCGGGTGGAGAACATCGTGGGTTTCGCGGGCTTCCGCTCGGCGGTGGAGGCGGTGTTCGGCCACCTGACGCCCACGGGCCTGGCGACCCAGGTGTTCGGCCTCTACGTCGCCTGCGTCTACGTCACGCCGGCGCTCGGCGGCTGGCTGGGCGACCAGCTGCTGGGCCGCCGCCGCGCGGTCGCGCTGGGCGCCATGCTGATGACCGCCGGCCACTTCTGCATGGCCTTCGACCAGTCGTTCCTGCTGGCCCTGCTGCTGCTGATCCTGGGCGCCGGGATCTTCCGCGGCAACCTGGTGCCGCAGGTGAGCGAGCTCTACGACCCCGAAGACCGCCGCCGCGGCGTCGCCTATCAGCTCTACGCCTCGATGATCAATTTCGGCGCCTTCATCGCCCCGGTGGTGACCGGGGCGCTGGGCAAATCCTACGGCTGGCATTTCGCCTTCGGCTTCGCCGGCGTCGGCATGCTCACCGGCCTGATCATCTACCTGCTGGGCGAGGGCCAGCTCGCCCCGCACAAGCCGAAGCCGTGGGGCCAGCGGGCCGCGGCCCTGACGCCGGCCGAGCGCGGAGCCGTCTGGCGGCTCGTCGCCCTGGTCCCGGTGGCGGCCATGTTCTGGATCGCCCAGAGCCAGGTCTGGAACACCTACAACCTCTGGGTCCGCGACCACATCGAGCTGCAGGTCGGAACCTTCACGGTGCCGGTGCCCTGGATGCAGTCGCTGGACGGGCTGTCACCCTTCATCTGCCTGCCGCCGATGCTGATGTTCTGGCGCTGGCAGGCGGCCCGCGGCCGCGAGCCCGGCGACTTCGTCAAGATCGCCATCGGCTGCTTCATCTTCGGCGCCTCGACGATGCTGCTGGCCAGCGCCGGCCTGATCACCGACGCCAGCGGCAAGACGCCGATCCTGTGGGCCGTTCTCTTCCACCTGTCGTCGAACCTGGGCTGGCTCTACTTCGTGCCCACCATCACCAGCCTGTTCGCCAAGGCCGCGCCCCGGGCGCTGACCGGGACCATGATCGGCGTCTACAACCTATCGGTCTTCGCCGGCAGCATCGTCAGCGGACGGATGGGCTCGCTCTACGAGACCATGAGCGCCAGTGCGTTCTGGGCCCTGCACGCCGGCGTCGTGGCGCTGGGCGGAGCGATCTTCCTAGCGATCGGCCTGCGCTTCGCAAAGCGCTTCGAGGCGGCCGCCTAGGGCGTCCAGCCGGGCAGCGCCGCGGCCTGTTCCACCCAGCCCGCGAACTCCGCCTCGTCGATCCCGCCCTCGGGGATGTCGTAGTAGCGGATCGCCTCGAACCTCGACGGGCCCGGCGGCGGCGGCTTCAGCATCGTGCCGTCGAAGAAGGCGACGCGGACGAAGTTCTCGTAGCCGGTGATGCTCAGGAACCAGCTGCGGCCGACCGGCGCGCCATAGATCGGCGCGTTCCATTTCACCGCCTTGCGCACGCCCGAGACCGTCCGGGTGATGACCCGGTCGAGGCGGCGACAGGTGTCGCCTCGCCACCCCGGCAGGGCGGCGATATAGGCCTGCACCGGCGGATCGCCTTCGCCGCTGGGGATCTCCGGACCGCCCCGAAGGATCTTCGGGCTCTCGCTCATCTCGCCCCCCGTCCGGGCCCCAACCCGGCCCTCAGCGCGGCCAGCGCCAGGGCGTCGCGCGCTGCGGCGTCCAGCCCCTCCAGCGAGGGGTCGCCGGCCGCCGGCGCGGCCGTGATCCGCCCCTGCGCCATATGTAGCACCCGGTCGGCCAGGCGCACGATCTCGACCGCGTCGTGGCTGACGTAGAGCGCCGGGACCTTCAGCGCCCGGTGGACCCGCTCGAGGTAGGGCAGGATCTCCGCCTTGGCGGCGGCGTCGAGGCTCGCCAGCGGCTCGTCCAGCAGCAGCAGGCGCGGGCGGGTGACCAGCGCCCGGGCCAGGGCCACCCGCTGCCGCTCGCCGCCGGAAAGCCCGCCCACGCCGCGGTCCATCAAGGTCGACAGACCGAGCAGGTCGACGGCGTCGGCCAGGCCGCCCTCGCCTTTCGCCCGCTTCGCCCCATAGAGCAGGTTCCCACGCACGCTCAGATGGCCGAGCAGGCTGGCCTCCTGGAACACCACGCCGACGGCGCGACGGTGGGTGGGGACGAAGACGCGCCCGTCCTGCCAGACCTCGCCGTCGACCACGAGTCGGCCCTCGAACCGCGTCAGACCGGCGATGGCGCGCAGCAGGGTCGTCTTTCCGGAGCCCGACGGACCCGACAGCGCCGTGATCCCCTCGCCCGGAAAGGCGAATTCGGCGTCCAGCCGGAAGCCGCCGAGGGCCCCCGAGAGTGTCCCCTCGACGCCGCTCATTTCACCGCCTCGTCGACGCGGCGATCGAGCAGCAGCAGGGCCAGCAGGGCGGCGAAGGAGAACGCCGCCACGCCGGCCGCCAGCCGGTGCGCCTCGCCGTACCGCAGGTTTTCGACCAACTGGTAGATGCGCACCGAGATCACCTCGGTCCGGCCGGGAATGCCGCCGCCGATCATCAGCACCACCCCGAACTCGCCGACCGTGTGGGCGAACACCAGGATGGCGGCGGTCAGGAAGCCGCGCCGGGCCAGCGGCAGGGCGACGGTGGCGAAGGCGTCCAGCGGCGCGGCGCGCAGCGTCGCCGCCACCTCCATCGGCCGCGGCCCCATGGCCTCGAAGGCGTTGCGGATCGGCTGCACGGCGAACGGCAGGGAATAGACCATCGAGCCCACGACCAGGCCCTGGAAGGTGAAGGCGAGCGTGCGGATCCCGAACGGGTGCAGCAGCGCCATCAACGGGCTCTGCGGCGCGATGGCCAGCAGCAGGTAGAAGCCCAGCACCGAGGGCGGCAGGATGATCGGCAAGGTGACCAGGGCCGCGATGGCTTCCTTCCACCAGGCGCGCCGCCGGGCCAGCCACCAGGCGATCGGCGTAGCGATCAGCAACAGCAGGACCGTCGTCAGGCCGGCCAGCCTGAGCGTGGTTAGGACGACCTCGCCGAGTTCGACGTCCAGTGCGCCGCTCCGTTCAAGCCTCAGCGTACGTCGTAGCCGTACTTCTTGATGATCGCCACGGCCTGCGGGCCTTTCAGGAAGGCGAGGAAGGCCCTGGCGGCGGCGCTGTCGCGGCCGGGCTGCAGCAGGATCGCCTGCTGGTCGATGGGCGCGTGAAGGCTTTCCGGCACGATCCAGCGCGAGCCGCCCGACACGCCGACCACCTGGGAGAGCGCCACGAAGCCCAGCTCGGCGGCGCCAGTGTCCACGAACTGGAACGCCTGGGCGATGGACGAACCCTGGACGATCTTGGGCTTCAGCGCCGCGTAGAGC
>JAFEDM010000526.1 GCA_018241625.1 Pseudomonadota bacterium
AACTGGCCGCGGCCCAGAAGATGATGGGCGCCAATCGCCGCGGCGCCGCCGACGCGCCGTCGGCTAAGCCGAAGTCGGAGGCGGCCCAACAGGCCGAAGCCTTCAACGGCGGCAGCCCGACCAACCGCTAAGGTTCGGGCGCCTCTCCGGAGGCTGCTGAACGCGACAGATCAGGGGCCGTCCGGGGCGACCGGGCGGCCCCTTTTCCATGCGCGCCCGGTTACGCCTTACCGATCCTTCACTTGAGCGGCGCGCCCGCCGCCCTACACCGGCCGGCGGGAGGACTGTTCATGCGTCTCGTGTTCCGGCTGGCGTTCGCCGCCGCCTTGATGATTGCGCCCCAGGCGATTGCGCCTCAAGCCGGGGCCGCGGAGCCCGTCACGCTCGCGCCCGCCCAGGTGATGATCGTCGGCGTGTTCCACATGTCGAACCCCGGCCGCGACCTGCATAACGTCCAGGTTCCCGACGTTCTTGAAGCCAAGCCGCAGGGCGAGATCGCCGCGGTGGCGGGCGCCCTGGCGCGCTTCAGGCCCACCAAGGTCGGCGTCGAGTGGCCGGAAGACATCGTGGCCGAGCGCTACAAGGCCTATCAGGCGGGGACGCTGGCGCCTTCGCGCAACGAGGTGGTGCAGCTGGGTTTCCGGCTCGCCAAGGATGCGCATGCCGAAGGGGTCTACAGCCTCGATGCGGATGGCGATTTCCCCTACGAGCGCTTGAAGAACTTCGCGGCCGGCCAAGGCTTCCAGCCCCTACTGGACCAGTTGAGCGCACAGACCCAGGTCCAGGTCGACCTCCAGAGCCGGATGCTGTCGGAAAAGGGGATCGCGGCGACGCTGCGCTACCTGAACGAGCCGGCGCAGATCCAGGCGGGGCACGCCTTCTACCGGTCGCTGCTGCGCATCGGGAAGGACAGCGACCAGCCGGGCGTCGACCTGGTGACCGCCTGGTATCGCCGCAACTTCCTGATCTGCGCGAACCTGCTGGCGCTCGCCAAGCCGGGCGACCGGATCGTGGTCTTCTTCGGCGCCGGCCACGCCCAATTGCTGCGGCAATGCGTGACCGAGACGCCCGGGCTGAAGCTGGTCGAGCCGAACGACTACCTGCCGCGCTGAGCGGGGCGTGGCCGGGCCTGGCGCAAGGCCAGGACGATGCCGGCCGCCGCCAGGAAGGTCAGCGGCAGCAGGCTGAGGCCGAGGTGGAAGCCGCCCGTCCGGTCCTTGGCCAGGCCCCAGAGCCAGGGGAAGAGGAACGAGCCCACCTGGCCCAGGCCGTTGATCGCGGCGACCGTTACGGCCACGGCGCGTGGATGGACGATCTCGCCCGGCGCCAGCCAGAAGGCGGCGCTGATCCCGAAATAGCAGGCCATCATGGCGAGGTAGGCGGCCATCGCCACGCCCGGCCGGGGCACGAAGGCGATCAGCGCGAAGCAGGCGGCGGCCAGCACCAGGGGCGCGGCGAGGTGCAGGTAGCGCTCGCGCAGGCGGTCCGAGCTCCAGCCGGTGACCGCCATGCCGACGGCGCCGGTGATCCCGCCGGCGGCGATCAGGTAGCCGACGCCCGCGGCGGAGAGGCCGGTCGCCTCCTTCAGTATGGTCGGGGCCGACAGGGTGAAGGCGTAGTAGGGGCCGAGGTAGAGGAAGTTCACCGCGGTGATGGCGATCACCGCCGGGCGGAAGAGGGCGGCGACCTGGCTGCGCTCGGGCGCGGCGACGGCGGCGTTGTCGGCGGCGATGCGCGCGGTGAGCCAGGCCTTCTGATCGGCGGACAGCCAGGCGGCGTCGGCCGGGCGGTCGGGCAGGAAGCGCAGGAAGACGAAGGCCAGGACCACGGCCGGCGCGCCCTCGGCGATCAGCAGCCATTGCCAGCCGTGCAGGCCGAGCCGCCCGTCGAGGCCCAGCAGGCCGCCGGCCACCGCGCCCATGACGACGGAGGCGAGGGGTGCGGCGATATAGAACCGCGAGACCGCCCGGCCGCGCCAGGCCTGGGGGAACCAGAGGCCGAGATAGTAGATCACGCCGGGAAAGAAACCGGCCTCGGCCGCGCCCAGCAGGAAGCGCACGAGGTAGAACTGCCAGGGCGTGCGGACCAGGGCCATGCTCATCGCGACCACGCCCCAGGTGACCATGATCCGCGCCAGCCAGCGGCGCGCGCCGACCCGCGCCAGGGCCAGGTTCGAGGGGATTTCCAGGAGGGCGTAGCTGATGAAGAACAGGCCGCCGCCGAAGCCGTAGACCGAGGCGGTGAACCCCAGCTGCGCGTTCATGGTCGGGGCGGCGAAGCCGATGTTCACCCGGTCCATGTAGGAGACCAGGTAGCCCAGGAGGATCAGCGGCAGGATGCGCCAGGCGACCGCGCGCGTGGTGCTGCGTTCCAGGTCCTCTGCCGACATCCAGGCCCCCTGACTGACGTCGTTCAGGAGGTCATAGCCGGGCGCGCCGGTCGAGCCTATTCCGCCGCCTGCTCCTGCGCATAGCCGAGCTTTTCGTTCAGCCGCTCGATCACCGACACCGCGGCGTCCGGGACCGTCGTGCCGGGCGTGAAGATCGCGGCGACGCCCATGTCGCGCAGGGCCTGGAAGTCCTCGGGCGGGATGACGCCGCCGACGACCACCATGATGTCCTCGCGGCCCAGGCGGGCGAGCTCGGCCTTGAGCTCGGGCACCAGGGTCAGGTGGCCGGCGGCGAGGCTGCTGGCGCCCACGGCGTGGACCCCGTCGGCCACGGCCTGGGCGGCGGCTTCCGCCGGCGTCTGGAAGAGGTCGCCGATCTCCACCTCGAAGCCCAGGTCGGCGAAGCCCGAGGCGATCACCTTCTGGCCGCGGTCGTGGCCGTCCTGGCCCATCTTGGCGATCAGGATGTGGGGCTTCTTGCCGTCGGCCTGGGTGAAGGCGGTGACCATCTCCTGGGCCTTGCGGGCGTCGGCGGTGACGCCGCTTTCGCGCAGGTAGACGCCGGAGACGGCGTTTGCGTGGGCCTTGTGGCGGCCGAAGACCTTCTCCATGGCGTCGGAGATTTCGCCGACCGTGGCCTTGGCGCGGGCGGCCTCGACCGAGAGTTCAAGCAGATTCCCGCCGCCGGCCGCACCGGCGGTGAGGGCGTCGAGGGCGGCGGCCACGGCGGCCGGGTCGCGCTCGGCCTTCAGGCGCTTCAGCTTGGCGAGCTGCTGCTCGCGCACGGCGGTGTTGTCGACCTTCAGCACCGGGATCTCGTCGGCGGTCTCGGGCTTGTAGCGGTTGACGCCGACGACGCTCTGGATCCCGGCGTCGATCCGCGCCTGGGTGCGGGCGCTGGCTTCCTCGATGCGGCGCTTGGGGCAGGCCTTCCTCGATGGCCTTGGCCATGCCGCCCAGGGCCTCGACCTCGGCGATGTGCTCGAGCGCGCGGGCGGCCAGGTCGGCGGTCAGGCGCTCGACGTAGTAGCTGCCGCCCCAGGGGTCGATCACCCGGGTCTGGCCGCTTTCCGCCTGCAGGAAGAGCTGGGTGTTGCGGCTGATGCGGGCGGAGAAATCCGTCGGCAAGGCGAGGGCTTCGTCCAGGGAATTGGTGTGCAGGCTCTGGGTCTGGCCGCCCGTCGCCGCCATGGCCTCGATGGCGGTGCGCGGGACGTTGTTGAAGACGTCGTGCGCCGCCAGCGACCAGCCGGAGGTCTGGGTGTGGGCGCGCAGGCTGAGCGAGCGGGCGTCCTTGGGGTCGAACTCGGCCTTCATCAGCTTGGCCCACAGCAGGCGCGCGGCGCGCTGCTTGGCGATCTCCATGAAGGCGTTCATGCCGGCGTTCCAGAAGAACGACAGCCGCGGCGCGAAGCTGTCGACCGGCAGGCCGGCGGCGACGCCAGCGCGGACATATTCGATGCCGTCGGCCAGGGTGTAGGCGAGCTCCAGGTCGAGCGTCGCCCCGGCTTCCTGCATGTGATAGCCGCTGATCGAGATCGAGTTGAACCGCGGCATCTCGCGGCTGGTGTAGCCGAAGATGTCCGAGACGATCCGCATCGAGGGCGTCGGCGGATAGATGTAGGTGTTCCGGGTCAGGAACTCCTTCAGGATGTCGTTCTGGATGGTGCCCGACAGCGCCTTGTGCGGAACGCCTTGCTCCTCGCCGGCCACGATGTAGAGCGCCAGGATCGGCAGCACCGCGCCGTTCATGGTCATCGACACGCTCATCTTGTCGAGCGGGATGCCGTCGAAGAGTGTGCGCATGTCGAGGATGGAATCGATGGCGACGCCCGCCATCCCGACGTCGCCCTTCACCCGCGGGTGGTCGCTGTCGTAGCCCCGGTGGGTGGCCAGGTCGAAGGCGATGGAGAGGCCCATCTGACCGGCCGCCAGGTTGCGGCGATAGAAGGCGTTGGAGTCCTCGGCCGTGGAGAAGCCCGCGTACTGGCGGATGGTCCACGGGTTGGTCAGGTACATGGTGGGATAGGGGCCGCGCAGGAACGGCGCCAGGCCCGGATAGCCGCCCAGGGTGTCCAGGCCGGCGGTGTCGGCGGGTCCGTAGGCCGGCTTGACCGCGATGCCTTCCGGCGTGGCCCAGGGTGCGCCGGCCTGCAGCGGCTGTGGCGGCAAGGCGTCGAAGGGCAGGGTCGCGAAATCGGGGAACTGGCTCATTTCGCGGCCTCGAAGGGTTCGGCGATGCGGATCGGCTTGAGCGGCGGACAGGCGCTGTCGGGGCCGGGCAGGCGCGCGCTGGGCTGGGTCTGGGCGGGACGCGCGGCGGCCAGCTCGACTTCGACGGGGGTCTCCTGGGCCGGCGGGAAGGCGGTGACGCCGATGATCCGGGGCTCGGCGGGGCGCGCGGCCTTGGCGGCGTCGACCGCCTCGGCGATGCGGCCTCCTTGCAAAGCGGGGACCGCGCCGCCGGCCGCTTCGATGGCCTGGAATTTAGTCCACGCGGCGCGGGCGATCTGGTCGGTCAGGCTTTCGACATAGCCGGACCCGGCGGCCGGGTCGGCGACGCGGCCGACATGGGCTTCCTCCATCAGGACGAGTTGGGTGTTGCGGCTCTGGCGGCGGGCGAAGGCGCTCGGCAGGCCGAGCGCGTCGGTGAAGTTGCCGAGGATCACGCTGTCCGCGCCGCCGACCGCCGCGCCGAAGCCCGCGGCGGTGAGGCGGATCATGTTGGTCCAGGCGTCCCTGGCGGCCAGCATCCGGCGGGAGGAACGGGCCTCGATCCGTGCGGTGGGATCGGCGCCGCAGGCCTGCGCGATCCGCGCCCAGACGGCGCGGGCGGCGCGCAGCTTGGCGATGGTGGTGAAGTAGTCGGCGTCGGCCGAGAGACCGAGGGTGACGCGCCCGAAGGCGTCGGCCATCGGCAAGCCGGCGCGCACCAGGGCCTTGGCGTAGGCGACCGCGGCGGCGGCGGCGAAGGCGATCTCGCCGGCCTCACCGCCGCCCGCCTCATGCACCGCACGGCCGCTGGCCAGGAAGAGTTGGCTCTGCGGATAGGTTTCGGCCAGGCGTACGGCGGTGTTGGCGGCGCTGATCAGGTGGGCCTCGATGGGGCCTGGGCTGGCGCCGGCCTCGGCGAAGGCGCTTAGCGGATCGAGGTGGAAGCGGACGAGGGCGGTGGGAGAGGCCTTGGCGGCGGCGGCCAGCCAGTCGGCGGCCTGCGGCCCCAGGAAGCCGGCGTCGAGGGCGACCGGGGCGAACTCCAGGATCACGCCGTCGAGGGCGCGGGCCAGGTCGGCGGCGGAGCCGATGGCGACGCCCGCCGCGCCGGTCGGGTCGATGCGGATGACGGCAGCGGCCGAGCCACCCCGCAGGTCGGCCAGGATCTCGGCGTTGGCGCGCGCCGGGTCCGGATGGGCCGTGAGGGTGGCGACGTCCCAGGCCCGATCGGCGGGGACGGCGCGGGCGGGCGCCTGGGCGGCCGGCGCCTGGGCGTAGAGCGGCGCGATGGCCAGGCCTTCGGCGGTGGCGCCGGTCAGGCTCTCGAAAGGCGTCTCGCCCAGGGTCTTGTCGACGAGGGCGCGCCACTGGGCCTCCGTGGCGGCGGCGAAGTCGGCGGTGAGGGCGGGAGCGTCGGCCATGTGGCGTCATGGTCCCGACCCGACGCGCACGTCAAGTTCACGCGGCGTGAGCCGCTTGCCAGGGCCGGGCCATCCCTGGCACTTGCGGACCATGGAGCGGACCGACGTCACGACGCGCCTGGGGATCATCCCGCTCTGGGCGCCGCCTGGAGCGCTGGCCTCCGAGAAGCCGTTCATGCTGGTGATCACCGGCGCCTGGGCGGAGCCCGACGACATGATCCGCACGCCCGGCGTGCTGGGACCGGCCTGGGACGGCGGCGTCATGCGCCTGCCCGGCAACGGCACGCCTCACCTTGCGGAAACCTCGATCGCGGCCTGGGCGGCGGCGGTCGACGAGCTGATCGGAACGACGCTGGCGGGGCGTCCGGTGGTCGTCGTGGGGCTGTCGGTCGGCGCCCTGGTGGCGCTGGCGGTGCGTGCGCCGCAGGTGAAGCGGATCGGGGCGCTGGAGCCGCCGCTGGTGATGTCCAAGCTGTGGCCGATGCGCGAGCGGCTGCTGGAAGGCTGGCGCGACCACCCGCAGGAGCGGCCGCTGCTGCAGGCGGTGTTCGGCATGACCGGCGAGGGCGGCCTGGAGGAGCGCACCTGGTTCCACCTGTTCGAGGGCGCAGCGCCCGTCGACGTGGTGCTGGGCGGCGCGCCGCTGATGCCGCCGCGGAACCTGCCGCGGTTTCCCAGCTTCGTGGACGAACCGGAGCGGGCCTGGCTCGCGGCGCAGCCCGGCGTCCGCACCTACGTCATCCCTGGCGTGGGCCACAATATCCACGTCTTCGCGCCCTACGAACTGCTGGAGGTCCTGAAGCGGCTGCAGGCCGCGGCGCTGGCCTAGCTGGGCGTTGACGACTCGGTCCCGCCGCCAGACGGTTGGGCATGTCAGGCTCCCAGACCACGCCGCTGCTCAGCCTGTGCCTGGCGACCTACAACCGCGCTCGCTACCTGGACCGCTATCTCAGCCATCACCTGACGGCGCTGGACGCGGCGGGGATCGACTATGAGCTGGTGGTCTCGGACAACGCCTCGACCGACGAGACGCCGCAGATCCTGGCGCGCTGGGCGGCGGCGCACCCGCGGATGCGGGTCAGCCGCCGGCCGCGCAACCTCGGCGCCTATCCCAACATCCTGACCACCCTGCGCCAGGCCCGCGGTGAGGTGGTGGTCAGCATTGCCGACGACGACCTGGCGATCCCGGAGCAGCTGGTCGCCTACGCCCGCCGCATCGCCGACGACCCGGCGCTGGTGATGATCCAGGCCCCGTGGCTGTTGATGGACGAGACCCGCGACGGGGCGATCACCGGCAAGTTCTACGACTTCCCCGGCGAGACGCGGTTTTCGGCGGGCCAGTTCGGCAACTGCCTGGCGTTCGTGCTGACCCACCACGTGTTCCCGGAATGCTGGCTGGCGCGCCGCTCGGCGCTGGCGGCGATCGCCGGGCCGCAGCCGCGCTTCACCTACAGCTTCTTCAACCTGCTGGCCGGCGCGCTGGCGCGGGGCGACGTCCTGTTCAGCCCGGAGCCGCACCTGATGGCGACCTCGGTGACCCGGGCCGGCGCAAGCCAGGTGGGCAACCGCGAGGCCATGGAGAGCTGGGACCTCTATCGCGGCGGGCTGGAGGCGATGGCGTCCTATGCGCGGCAGTTCAACCCGGGCGCCTTGCCGGACGCGGCGGGCCTGGGCGCGGCGATCGTGGGCTTCGTGGCCGAGCGGATGGTGGTGGCCGCCAAGCTGCAGGTCCACGCGCGGCGGTGGTCGCGGGCCTACGAAATCCTGCGCAGGCTCTACGCCTACGAGATCCGGCCGGAGGTCGGGGCCGACGCCGACGACGTGGCGCGGCTGGCGGCGATCGAGACGGCGCTGCGCGAATGCGCCGAGCGGGGCGCCCAGGAGATCGTCGTCGGCGACAGCATCCCGCAGCATGTGCTGGACCTGCTGACGCCGCCGGAGGGCGTCGCGCTGGTCCGGCCGAACGCCCTGGGCGGCCCCGGGATTCCGCGTGGCTGGTGCCAGATCGGCGAGGCCGCTGAGGGGCCGGCCGGGCCCGACGACATCGTCTGCGACGTGGTGCCGGCGATGGACCGTTTCCCGGTGTTCTCGGCGGGCTGAGCCTAGCGCGCGGGCGCTGGCGGTTGGCGTAAACGTCAACCTCTGCTAGTATTACTATACGGTGTAAATCTAACAAACGTTCGAGAGGTGTCCATGGCCTTGCCGCCCGTCCTGCGTGACCGCCTGCGCCTGCCGGTGATCGGCAGCCCGCTGTTCATCATCTCCAATCCGGACCTGGTGATCGCCCAGTGCAAGGCGGGCATCGTGGGCTCGTTCCCGGCGCTGAACGCGCGTCCGGTAAGCCTGCTGGACGAATGGCTGCACCGGATCACCGAGGAACTGGCGGCCTGGGACCGCGACCATCCGGAAACGCCCGCCGCGCCATTCGCGGTGAACCACATCGTCCACAAGTCGAACGACCGGCTGGAGCAGGACGTCGAGCTGACCACCAAGTGGAAGGTCCCGGTGATCATCACCTCGCTGGGCGCCCAGACGCCGGTGAACGACGCGGTCCACTCCTACGGCGGTGTGGTCCTGCACGACGTGATCAACGACAAGTTCGCCCGCAAGGCCATCGAGAAGGGCGCCGACGGCCTGATCCCGGTGGCGGCCGGCGCGGGCGGTCACGCCGGCAGCCTGTCGCCCTTCGCCCTGATCCAGGGGCTGCGCGAATGGTTCGACGGGCCGATCGCGCTGTCGGGCGCCATCGCCCACGGCCGCTCGATCCTGGCGGCCCAGGCCATGGGCGCGGACCTCGCCTATGTGGGCTCGGCCTTCATCGCCACCCAGGAGGCCAACGCCAACCCGGCCTACCAGCAGATGATCGTCGAGAGCACCGGCGAGGACATCACCTACACCAACCTGTTCACCGGGGTGCACGGCAACTACCTGACGCCGTCGATCATCGCCGCCGGCCTGGACCCGGCCAACCTACCGGTCTCGGACGCGTCGGCGATGAACTTCGGCTCGGGCGGCAACCAGAAGGCCAAGGCCTGGCGCGACATCTGGGGCTGCGGCCAGGGGATCGGGGCGGTGAAGTCAGTGCCGCCGGCGGCCGAGCTGGTCGCTCGGCTGGCCGCGGAATACGAGCAGGCCAAGGCCGACCTCGCGGCCAAGACCGCCCTGACCGCCGGTCGCGTGCTGATGGCGGCGGAATAGGCCGCGTCAGGCCGCAGCTTTAGGCCGCCGCCTCGGGGCGCCCGTCCGGCCGCCAGGCGATCACGCCGGCGGTGCGGGCGCGGACGTCCGGCGCGGCCAGGCAGTTCGCCACCGCCTCATAGCCGGCGACGCCGGGGTAGGGCGCCACCCGCAGCGGCGGGCTGTGGTTGGCCGGGCAGAACAGGATGGCTTCGTCCGGCTCGACCGCGGCCAGGTCGAGGATCGCCGACGAGCGGGTCATCAGCACCAGCGGGCGACAGGGCTGGGCGCGGCGGCGCAGGAAGGCCGCCAGAGCGCGCTGGGTCGCTTCGTCGAGGCCGTCCTCGACCAGATCGACGACTAGGGCGGTCGGGCCGTCCGCCTCGAGGCCGGCCAACAGGGCGGTGAGGGCGATGGACTCCGTCGCGCCATCTTCGCGGAGCCAGGTGAACGCCCTCTCGACCCGCGCCTTCAGTTCGGCGTCCGCGTCCAACCCCGCCCCGACCGCCGCTTCGTCGGCCTGCCGGTCGAGGCCGAGGAACCGGGCGCCGGGCCAGGCTTCGGCGAGGCGTCGGGCCAGGCGGGTCTTGCCGCTGCCCAAGGGGCCGACGAGCCAGGTCAGCGGACGGACATCGTGGAATTCAAAGCGCTCGCCGCCCCAGGGCCAGGGCAGGTCGAAGGCGATGGCCGGCCGGTTGGGCAGAAGGTCGCTGAGTTGTGTGGCGTCGAGCGCCTGGCCCTCCGCCAGGCGGGCGCGCAGATCGCCCACCTTGGCGGCGAGGGTGACGAGCTCGCTCGAGCGCGCCAGCAGGCTCGCCTGGTGGGCCGCCAGCGCGGCCTCCAGACCTCGCGGGTCGCCGTCCAGCACGCGCGCGACCTGCGACAGGCTGAGGCCAAGGGCGCGAAAGGCCGCGATCTCGCCGGCGCGGGCCATCTGCTCCGGACCATAGGCGCGCCAGCCGGCGGCGGTGCGGAGCGGCGTGACGAGGCCGCGTTCTTCATAGAGGCGCAGGGCCTTGGCGGAGACGCCGAGACGCGCGGCGGCTTCGGAGGGGCTGAGGACCTGATCGGTGGGGCGCACGACTCACCTCGCGGGTTGTTGACCCACCCCTTGTCGAGGCGGCCGCAGGGGCCGGGTCAAGGCCGGAAGTGCGTCGCCGGCTCGCGGGCTTGTGATCTTCAGATTTTCTGAGGCCCCGTAGAGCTTATTCCGACTGGTTGACTAGGAATAAGCGCCCTAGCTTGGCTCTCGTTCGAGCGAGGGACCGAGCCGATGCGCGCGCCTGCGCCACGTCATTGTGAACGCCAGGGCCGTGCGTTCGCGCGCAACACTTCGAACCGCGGGATCGTCTCGCGAGTTGGAAGGTCGCCGGTCGCTGCGTTCGAGACGCGTTCCCTAAGCCCCCATCCGCTGAGGACTTGAGATCATGACGACCGCCTTCCCCTCGAGACGGGTCATGCTGGCCGGCGCGGGCGCGCTGGGCGCCGCGCCGCTGCTGGGCCGGGCCGCCCTGGCCGCGCCTGCGCCGATCACCCTGTTGAACGTCAGCTACGACCCGACGCGGGAGCTCTACAAGGACATCAACGCCGCCTTCGCCGCCTACTGGAAGGGCCGGACGGGCCAGGTGCTGGACATCAAGCAGAGCCATGGCGGCTCCGGCAAGCAGGCCCGGGCGGTGATCGACGGCCTGCAGGCGGACGTGGTGACCCTGGCGCTGGCCGGCGACATCGACGAGATCGCCGCGCGGGCGAAGCTCCTGCCGCCGAACTGGCAGAGCCGGCTGCCGAACAACTCGACGCCCTATACCTCGACCATCGTCTTCCTGGTGCGCAAGGGGAACCCGAAGGGGATCAGGGACTGGCCGGATCTGGTGAAGCCGGGCGTCGGCGTGATCACGCCGAACCCCAAGACCTCCGGCGGCGCGCGCTGGGCCTATCTGGCGGCCTACGCCTACGGCGCGAAGCTGGGCGGCGCGGGACCGGCCCGGGACTATATGACGAAGCTGTTCAAGAACGTGCCGGTGCTGGGCGCCGGCGCGCGCGACGCGACCACCACCTTCGCCCAGCGCAACCTGGGCGACGTGCTGCTGTCCTGGGAGAACGAGGCCTTCCTGACCCTCGAGGAGTTCGGGCCGAACTTCGAGATCGTCTATCCGGGAAGCTCGATCCTGGCCGAGCCGCCGGTGGCGCTGCTGGACAGGAACGTCGACCGCCGCAAGACCCGCGTGATTGCAACGGGTTATCTGAATTTCCTCTACAGCCCGCTGGCGCAGGACCTGGTGGGCAAGCACCACTATCGGCCGCGTGAGAAGGCGGCCGTGGCGAAGTATGCGGCGGCGTTCAAGCAGATCCCGCTGGTGACCATCGACCAGGCCTTTGGCGGCTGGAAGAAGGCGACCGCCGCCCACTTCGCCGACGGGGCCCTGTTCGACCAGATCTACCGGCCCGCATGACGGCGGCCGCGATCCCCGCCGCGCCGGTCAGGGCGAGACGGCCCTGGGTCGTCCATTCCATCCTGCCCGGGTTTGGCCTCTCCCTCGGGATCACCCTGGCCTATCTGGGCGCCATCGTCGTCCTGCCGTTGATCGCGCTCGCGCTGCGGCCGTGGGAGCTCGGGCTTTCGGGGGTCTGGCATGAGCTGGCCTCGCCGCGGGTGGCGAAGGCGTTCCGGCTGAGCTTCGGACTGTCGGCCCTCGCGGCGCTGGTGAACGCGCCCCTGGGCCTGCTGATCGCCTGGACCCTGACGCGCTACCGCTTCGTCGGGCGGCGCGTCCTGGACGCCCTGGTCGACCTGCCGTTCGCCCTGCCGACGGCGGTGGCGGGCATCGCGCTGACCGCCATCTATGCGCCGACCGGGCCGCTCGGCCGCGTCGCGGCGCAGTTCGGGATCAAGACCGCCTATTCGCCGCTCGGCATCTTCATCGCGCTCGTGTTCATCGGCCTGCCGTTCGTGGTGCGCGCCCTGCAGCCGGTGCTGCAGGACTTGGACGCCGAGGTGGAGGAAGCGGCCACGACGCTCGGCGCGAACGCCTTCCAGCGGGCGTTCCGGGTGATCCTGCCGGCGCTGGCGCCGGCCCTGGTCAGCGGTGTCAGCCTCGCGTTCGCCCGGGCGGTCGGGGAGTACGGTTCGGTGGTGTTCATCGCCGGGAACCTGCCCGGCAAGACCGAGATCGCCCCGCTGCTGATCGTCATCAAGCTGGAGCAGTACGACTACGCCGGCGCTGCGGCCGTCGGCCTGGCGATGGTGGCGGTGTCCTTCGGCTCCCTGGTGGCGATCAACGCCTTGCAACTGCGGCTGGCCAAGCGGGGACGCGCATGACGGCGGTCGGGACTCCGGCGCGCGAGACGCGGCTGCCCGGCGCGGCGCCGCTGCTGGTGCTGGCCTCGGCCCTGGTGATGGCCGCCCTGGTGCTCCTGCCGCTGCTGGTGGTGTTCGGCGACGCCTTCGCCAAGGGAGTCCCGAAGTATCTCGCGGCGATCGCCGACCCGGACGCGGTCTCGGCGGTCAAGCTGACGCTGCTGGTGGCCGCGATCGCGGTGCCGCTGAACGCCGTCTTCGGGGTGGCGGCCGCCTGGTGCATCGCCAAGTTCGATTTCCGCGGCAAGGGCGCGCTGCTCACCCTCATCGACCTGCCGTTCTCCATGTCGCCGGTGGTCTCGGGCCTGGTCTGGGTGCTGCTGTTCGGCGCCCAGGGCTGGTTCGGGGACTGGCTGATCGAGCACGACGTCAAGATCATCTTCGCCACCACCGGCCTGGTGCTGGCCACCATCCTGGTCACCTTCCCCTTCGTCGCCCGCGAACTGATCCCCCTGATGCAGGACCAAGGGTCCGACGAGGAGGCCGCGGCGCTCACCCTGGGCGCGTCGGGGTTCACCACCTTCGTCCGCATCACCCTGCCGAACATCCGCTGGGCGCTGCTCTACGGCGTCCTGCTGTGCAACGCCCGCGCGATGGGGGAATTCGGCGCCGTCTCGGTGGTCAGCGGCCATATCCGCGGCCTGACCACCACGCTCCCGCTCCACGTCGAGGTGCTCTACAATGACTATGATTTCGTCGGCGCCTTCGCGGCGGCCTCGCTCCTGGCCTCCCTCGGCCTTGTCACCCTGGTCCTCAAGACCGGCCTCGAATGGCGGCATTCCGGTGAACTCTCAGCCAACCGAAGACACTGAGGGCAGGACGGGCGCGGCCGGTGGGCTGTCGCTGGACATCCGCAACATCTCCAAGAGCTTCGGGCGGTTCCCGGCGCTGAATGATGTCTCGCTGCAGGCGCGCGACAAGGAGTTCCTGGCGCTGCTGGGCCCCTCGGGTTCGGGCAAGACGACGCTGCTGCGCGTGCTGGCGGGGCTGGAGCGGCCCGACGCCGGCGAGGTGCGGTTCGGCGGCGAGGACTTCCTGTCGATCCCGGTGCGCCGGCGGCGGGTGGGCATGGTGTTCCAGCACTACGCCCTGTTCCGCCACATGACCGTGGCCCAGAACATCGCCTTCGGCTTGACGGTGCGGCCGAGGCGTGAGCGGCCGTCGAAGTCGGAGACCGCGGACCGGGTCGCCGACCTGCTGAAGCTCGTGCAGCTGGAGGACCTCGGCGGCCGCTTCCCGGCGCAGCTCTCCGGCGGGCAGCGACAGCGGGTGGCGCTGGCGCGGGCGTTGGCCATCGAGCCCCGGATGCTGCTGCTGGACGAGCCGTTCGGGGCGCTGGACGCCCAGGTGCGCCGCGACCTGCGCCGCTGGCTGCGCGAGCTGCACGACCGGGCCGGCGTGACAACGGTGTTCGTGACCCACGACCAGGAGGAGGCGCTGGACCTGGCCGACCGGGTGGCGATCCTGAAGGATGGCCGGCTGGTCCAGCTGGGCGCGCCCAATGAGGTCTACGAGCACCCGGCCGATCCCTTCGTCTATGACTTCCTGGGCGCGGCCTGCCGCCTGCCGGGGACGGTTTCGGACGGCCGCCTGACGGTCGCCGACTGGGAGACCCGCGCGCCGAAGGACGCGCCGTCGGGGGCCGTGGAAGTCTTCTTCCGGCCGGACGAGGTGATGTTCGCGCCGCTGGACGGCTCCGGCCTGGCCGGGGAGGTGAAGGCCGTCGTCCAGCGCGGCCCGGACGCGCGGGTGGAATGCCTGATCGAAGGCCGGCTGTTCGAGTTGCAGGCGCGCGGCCCCACCCTGCCGAACGGCGTGGCCCCCGGCTTGGCGGTCCGGGTCAAGCCGCTGCGGCCCCACGTCTATCCCAAACCCTAGATCCGTCAGAGGGCTATTGCGGATGGGCCGCCAACCAGCGGTCGATCTCCGCCAGATGCGGCCGGATCACGTCGCGCCGGAAGTTGATGGTGGCGACGACGCGGGTGACGGCCGGCCGGGCCGAGGCGGGCACGGTGAGCGAATAGGCCTTCAGCTTGCCCACGACGTCCGCCGCCAGGGAATTGTTGGCCAGGCGGCCGAAGTAGTTGGTGCGGCTGGTGGGCTCGACCAGGGCCTCAACCTCGGCCCGGTGGGCCATGGCGAAGTCGAAGGCCTTGTCCGGAAACTCCTCCGACACCCGCGAGAGGATGATCGGGGCGTCGGTGGTCGGCGGCTCCTTGCTGAGCGCTAGCGCCAACGCCTTGTCGGCGAGGGCCGGGTCGCGGGCGTAGCCGAGGTAACCGTAGAGGCGGCTGCGGTCGGTGCTTTCCTTCGACGCCTTGGCCATGGCGTGGAGCTGGTCCCAGGTCGCGGCGTCGGCGTGGCTGGCGACGATCGAGAGCACGGTGAGGCGGGCGGCGCCGCGCAGGCTGTCGGGATTGGCGACCAGGCCGGCGAAACGTTTGCGCGCCTCGGCCACCACGCCCGGGTCGTCGAACTTGCCCAGGGTGCCGATCAGGGTGCGGCGGAGCAGGGCGGTATTGTCCGACTCGCCGGGCTTCGGGTCCCAGCCGACGCGGGCGAAGGCCGGGGCGAGCTGGGCGCGGGCGAAGGCGCGGAAGGCCGCCTGGCCCGGCAGGCCCTTGTAGTTGTCGTCCACCGAGTCCAGCTGGCCGACCAGGGTGCGCAGCACGACAGGGTCCTGGGCGTCGCGGGCCTGGCGGGCGACCTGCATGAAGTCGGTGAGCGGGGCGTAGCC
>JAFEDM010000527.1 GCA_018241625.1 Pseudomonadota bacterium
CACGCCCGCCGCGGCTGCGCCTGACGCCGGGGCCGCGCGTCCGGCCGGCGATGAGGTAAAATCGCCGATGGTCGGCAGCGTCTATATGCAGCCCGAGCCTGGCGCGGACCCGTTCATCAAGGTCGGCGACACCGTGACCGCCGGCCAGACGATGTTCATCATCGAAGCGATGAAGACCATGAACCCGATCCCCGCGCCCAAGGCCGGCAAGATCCTGGCGATCCTGGTCGAGGACGGCCAGCCCGTGGAGTTCGGCGAGCCGCTCGCGGTCATCGGCTAAGACGATGTTCGAGAAGATCCTTATCGCCAACCGCGGCGAGATCGCCCTTCGCGTCCACCGGGCGTGCAAGGAGATGGGTATCTCCACCGTGGCCGTGCACTCCGAAGCCGATAGCGGCGCCATGTGGGTGAGATTGGCGGATGAAAGCGTGTGCATTGGACCGCCGGCGGCGGCCAAGAGCTACCTCAACATCCCCTCGATCATCGCCGCCGCCGAGATCACCGGCGCCAATGCGATCCACCCGGGCTACGGCTTCCTGTCGGAGAACGCCCGCTTCGCCGAGATCGTGAACGCCCACGGCTTCACCTTCATCGGCCCCAAGCCCGACCATATCCGGATGATGGGCGACAAGATCACCGCCAAGCAGGCCGTGAAGGCGGCCGGCATCCCGGTGGTGCCCGGTTCCGACGGCGCCGTGACCTCGGAAGAAGAAGCTTTCGAGGCCGCCAGGGCCATCGGTTTCCCGGTGCTGATCAAGGCGGCGGCCGGCGGCGGCGGGCGCGGCATGAAGGTCGCCAAGACCGAGGACGACCTCTACGAGGCGGTCTCCACCGCCCGCTCGGAGGCCAAGGCCGCCTTCGGCGACGACGCGGTCTACATGGAGCGCTACCTCCAGACCCCGCGGCACATAGAGCTGCAGGTGATCGCCGACAGCTTCGGCAACGTTTGCCACCTGGGCGAACGCGACTGCTCGCTGCAGCGACGCCACCAGAAGGTGCTGGAGGAGGCCCCCTCGCCCGCCATCGACGCCGCCGCCCGCGCCAAGATCGGCCAGGTGGTGGTCGACGCGATCAAGGCCATCGGCTACCTGGGCGTCGGCACCATCGAGTTCCTCTACGAGAACGGCGAGTTCTTCTTCATCGAGATGAACACCCGCCTGCAGGTGGAGCACCCGGTCACCGAGGCGATCACCGGCATCGACCTGGTGCGCGAGCAGATCCGCATCGCCGCCGGCCTGCCCCTGTCGTTCGCCCAGAAGGACGTGGTCTTCGAAGGCCACGCCATCGAGTGCCGGATCAACGCGGAGAATCCGAAGACCTTCGCGCCGTCCCCAGGCCGGATCACCGACTTCCACGCCCCGGGCGGCCTGGGCGTGCGGCTGGATAGCGCCATCTTCGACGGCTACACTATCCCGCCCTACTACGACTCCCTGATCGGCAAGCTGATCGTCCACGGCCGCGACCGCGACGAATGCATCGCGCGGATGAACCGCTGCCTGAACGAGGTGGTGGTGGCCGGGATCGACACCAACATCCCGCTCTTCCAGGAGCTGCTGGCCAATCCGGACATCCAGGCCGGCGACTACAACATCCACTGGCTGGAAAACTGGATGAAGGCACAGGCGGGCGCCTAAGCCAGGCGCCTCGATCGGCCGCTCGTCGCGCGAGGCTTGGCCTTCCGCACACCTCGTGCTCTAGCTCCTGCCAAGAACAGGTCGGGGGAGCGTGCGCGTGCGGGGAGTCTGGGCGGCGTTTGCGGCGGTGGCGATCCTTGGCGCGGGCGGACCGGCGATGGCCGCCCAGCCAAAGCCCGCGCCCCAGGCGGCGCCCAAGCCCGCGCCGTTCACCTTCCAGGAAGTCATGATCCCCATGCGCGATGGGGTGAAGCTGCAGACGGTGATCATGGCGCCGGCCAACGCCACCGGCCCGTTGCCGATCCTGTTGCGCCGCACGCCCTACGGCGTGCCGGACAGCGCCTACACGGAGGTCCCGGAGACGCTGAAGCAACTCGCCGCCGACGGCTACATCTTCGTGATCCAGAACCTGCGCGGCCGGTTCAAGTCCGAGGGGACCTTCAGCCTGTCGGAGGATTCCACCGTCACGCCCGGCCAAGGCACCATCGAGACCCGCGACGCCTATGACACCATCGACTGGCTGGTGGCGAACGTGCCGAACAACAACGGGCGGGTCGGCATCTATGGGGTTTCCTACGACGGCTATACGGCCGGCGCGACGCTGCTGGGTCCGCATCCGGCGCTGAAGGCGGTGAGCGAGCAGGCCTCGCCGGTCGATCAGTGGATGAACGACGACGACCACCGCTACGGAGCGCTCAGGCTCAGCTACGACTTCGAGTACGCGGTCTATGAAGAGGCGGACAAGAACGCCAACACCCACTTCGCCTTCGACAAGTGGGACACCTACGAGTGGTACCTGGGCGTCGGTCCGCTCTCAAACCTCAACGACCAGCACCTGCGCGGCGCGATCCGCTATTGGAACGAGGCGACCGAGCATCCGGACTACGACGCCTTCTGGAAGAGCCAGGCCTGGGCCCAGACCCTGCACCGGTCCACCGTGCCGAACCTCAACGTCGCGGGCTTCTGGGACCAGGAGGATCCCTGGGGACCCTGGCAGATCTTCCGCCACGCCGGCGAGAGCGACCCTGACCACACCGACCTGATGGTCGCCGGGCCCTGGTATCACGGCGGCTGGCGCGGCGCGGTGGAAATGCTGGGCGCAGCGCGCCTGGGCCAGGACACCAGCCTCGCCTTCCGGCGCGACATCGAGGCCCCGTTCTTCGCCTATTGGTTGCACGACAAGGGGGCGAAGCCCGACTATGCGGCGCGCATGTTTCAGACCGGCTCCAACGTCTGGAAGGCCTATGCGGCCTGGCCGCCGGCCGAGGCGAAGGCCACCAGCCTCTATTTCCACGGCGACGGCAGCCTGAGCTTCGAGCCGCCGAGCGCCGCCGAGACCGGCAAGCGCGCCTATGTCTCCGATCCCGCCAATCCGGTGCCCTATCGCCAGCGGCCGATCTCGCCCACCTATCCGGGCGGCGACTGGCGGACCTGGGAAAGCGCCGACCAGCGCTTCGTCGACCACCGGCCCGACGTGCTGACCTATGTCAGCGCGCCCCTGGACCGCGACGTGGAAGTCGCCGGCCCCGTCGCCGCCGAGCTGTTCGCCGCCTCCAGCGGCACGGACAGCGACTTCGTCGTCAAGCTGATCGATGTGTCGCCCGAGAACGCCGCCAAGCCCGAGTGGATCGCCGATTTCGGTCCGGCGCCCGGCCAGTTCGCCCGCACCGCCAACGGCTATGAGCTGCCGATCGCCATGGAGGTGCGCCGCGGCCGCTATCTGGAGAGCTACGAGCATCCCAAGGCGCTGACGCCCAACAAGCCGGTCCGCTGGGACGTGCCGCTGCGCGACCGCGACCATGTGTTCAAGGCCGGCCACCGGATCATGGTCCAGGTGCAGTCCACCTGGTTCCCGCTGATCGACCGCAACCCGCAAACCTTCGTCCCCAGCATCTATGCGGCCAAGGCCAAGGACTTCCAGGCGGCGACCCAGACGGTCTATTCGACCCCCGACCTAGCCTCGCGCATCATCCTTCCGGTCGTCGCCGCCGGGAGCTGAGGCTAGTCTGGCGCCATGGCTGCGTTCGATGCCCGCGACCTCCTCGCCTGCTACGCGCGCGGCGTGTTTCCGATGGCGGACGCCCGCGACGACGACCGGGTCTTCCTGATCGATCCGGAGCGGCGCGGCGTGATCCCGCTGGACCGCTTCCATGTATCCCGACGACTGGCGCGGACGGTCCGCGGCGATCCCTTCGAGGTGCGGGTGAACACCGCCTTCCAGGAGGTCGTCCAGGCCTGCGCCGCCGCCAAGCCCGGCCGCCTCGAGACCTGGATCAACTATCCGATCGAGGCGCTCTACACGCGCCTGCACGAGCTGGGCCACGCCCACAGCATCGAGTGCTGGTCAGGCGGCGAGCTGGTGGGCGGGCTCTACGGCGTCTCGCTCAAGGCCGCCTTCTTCGGCGAGAGCATGTTCTCCCGGCGCACCGACGCCTCGAAGGTCGCCCTCGTCCATCTGGTCGCCCGGCTGATCGCCGGCGGCTACCGCCTGCTGGACGCCCAGTTCCTGACCGATCACCTCACCCAATTCGGGGCCGAGGAGGTCTCACGCGACGAGTACCATCGCCGCCTGGCCGCGGCGCTGGAGCACGAGGCGGACTTCTATGGCTTGGGCGGCGCGGTCGGCGTGGCGACCACTTCCGGCAGCGCCCCCGGCGTCGAGGCGGCCGGCGCCGCAGGCGGCGCGGGCTTGGTCGCTGCGGCTTTCGGCGGCGCGGCCGGCGGCGTCACCGGCGTCGCCGCCCTGCAGGTGATCAGCCAGGCGTCGTAGACCGGGTGCTGCAGCGGGTCGAGGCCGGGCGACGAGGCGTACATCCAGCCCTTGAACACCTGGCGGGACGCCAGCGCCGGCTTGCCCGGCTGGGCGCGCGGCTGGCTGTCGACGGTGACATAGGCCACGGAATCCTCGACCGGCTCGTCCGGCGCGGTGTGCTCGCAGGCCTTCACCGTGAAGATCAGGGTCCGATAGCGGATCGGCTGGCCCACCGGCGCTTCGAAACGCAGGCTTTCGGCGGTCACCTTGTCCAGCGCCTCCAGCACGGCGATCTGGTAACGCGTGCGCCGCTCCGGCGTCGGCGGCGGCTTCGGCGCCGAGGGCGCGGCCTGGACCGGGGTCTCCTTGGCCGAGTCGGTCGCGACGGACGGCTTGGGCGTGGCGCTCGGCGCCGGGCCGGTCGCTGGCGCCGCCTCGACCTTCGGCGCAGCTTCCTGCGGTGGCGTGGCCGGCGGCTGGGCCGCGGCGATCCCGCCGGTCAGGGCGAGCGCTGCAACGAACCTGGCGACGGTGCGGGGCGACATCGGCCGGCCCTAGTTGGGGGTCCAGGCCTCGTAGTCGGCCGTGGCCTTCTGGCGCTCGCCGCCGCGCGACAGGGCGCCGGCCGGGCGGTAGGCGTGGATGGTGCCGGTGAGGTTCGGCAGGTGGTCCTTCTCCCAGGCCTTGGCCAGCAGAGGCTGCGCGGTCGGCGGCTCGTCGAAGGTGTAGTGCAGCCAGCCGTGCCATTCGGCGGTCACCTTCGAGGCGTCGGCGTAGCCCTGGTAGATCACCCAGCGGCGCTTGCGGCCGTCATAGCTGTCGGAGTTGTCGCGCGCCTCGAAGTAGCGATTGCCGTGGGCGTCCTGGCCGACGAACACGCCGCGCCGGCCGACGTGGAAGCGCACGCCGACGGTGGCGCCGTTCCACCAGGTGAAGATCGACTTTAGGAAATTCAGCACGGGGCGGTCACTTCGCGTTCGTCAGTGGAGCCCGACTTATAGGCGGCGCCCTCCGGAGCGTCCAGCGCCGCGCCCTCGACTTAGCCTCACCAAGATGTTGGGGATGAACCGCCCCACGACCGCAACATCTATTGATCGGGCCACGCGGGGAGCCCTAGATTCGCCGGAGGGAGTCGGCTTATGGGGCGCCAGACGTCGCGCACGGGAATCGAGACCCGCGTCATCGAACGCGGCGGTCGCCTCGTCGAGGCCACGGCGCCGGCCCATTGGACCGCGGCCCGGGTGGAAGCCTGGCTCGATTGGGCCGCCCATCTCGCCACCGACGACCAGACCGACCTCCCGAGCGTCATCGCCGACCATGTCGAGGACCTCACCGCCAAGGCCCAGGCCAAGGGGCTGGTGAAGGACGTCCGCGCCCGGACCCGCTTCCGTGACATCCTGACCGAGGGCCTGCTCACCGGGGCTATCGCCGTCGGCGGACCGCCCGGGGCGCGCCTGCCCATCGCGGAGGCCGGTTCGCCGCTGGTCGGCCAGATGGTCGCCGCCTGGCGCGGGCGCGCCGCCGCGGAAGCCGCCGCCGCGGAGCTCGGCCGTCGGCTCCAGGCCGTCATGGACGCCATCCTGCGCTGCGAGGGCGACGCTGACGCCTGCGCCGATCCGGCGGCCAATCCCAGCCTCGCCCGCGCCGCCGAAGCCGCGCGCACCGCCGGGGCGCCGGACATCCTGATCCTCGACGCCATCGCGCTGGCGCGCAGCGGCGAGAGCGCCTGGGAGGCTGAGGCGCCTACCGGCGACGCCGGCGTGCAGCTGGTGGTCGTCGGGCCGCCGGACGCGGCGATGGCCAACGCCGCCTGGGCGACCGGCGCGGTGGTTGTGAGCCCCAGCCGAGGCGTCGCGGAACGGGTCGCGGAGATGGGCGCGGCGCCGCGCGGCGGCCTGGACCTCATGGGCTTCTGGTCCGACGACGGCTTCGACATCGACAGCTTCGAGGCCGCCGCCGCGGCGCTGGCCGCCGCCCTGGCCGCGGCCGGCGACGCGCCCGGGCTGGTCGGCCTGGCCGGGCTCGGCGACTGGCTTGTGGCGCACGGCCTCGACTACGACAGCGACGCGGCGCGCGAGACGGCGCGCGAGCTCTATCTGGCGGCGAAGCAGGCGATGGTCGGCGCAGGCGATCTGGCCCCGCGCCTCGGCCTGTTTCGCGATCCGGAGCTGGAGCTGCGGCTGGGCGGCGGGCGGCTGTCCGGCGAACCCTGGGCCGGCCCCCTCGCCTTCGCCGAGACCGCCGACGGCGAGACCGTGCGGGTGCTGGGCGAGGCGGCGATCCGCGGCCTGGCGCTGGCCGGCGTGGAAGTCGCCGACGCCCACGCCCTGCTGCTGGGCCGTGCGGACCTCGCCGCGGCGCCCGGCGTGAACCACGCGGCCCTGCTGGGCCGGGGCTTCACCGATCACGAGATCGCCGCCGTCGAAGCCGCCCTGCCCCTGGTCCAGCGCCTGGCGGACGCCTTCGCGCCCGCGGTGATCGGCGAGGGCTTCCTGCGCGACGTCCTGGGGATCAGCGCCGATCAGCTCGCCGATCCGCAGTTCGACCTCCTGGCGACCATGGGCTTCACCGCCGCCGACGTGGCGGCGGCCGAGGCCTACGCCCTGGGCGGCGACAGCCTTGTGGAGGCCGAGTTCCTGACGCCCGCCGCGCGCGACGTCTTCCGCAGCGCCTATGCGCTGGGCGAGGCCCCGCGCCGGGCCATGGCCCAGGCGCTGGACCTGGCGCTCACCGCGCCGGCCGTGACGGAGGTCGAGCTGCCGTGGAACGCCACGCCGGCGCAGGCCCTGGCGGCCCTGAACGAAGCCACCGGTTCGATACGCCTGCGCCGCGCCCCGCCGCCCGCCGAGGCCATGCTGGAGTTGCCAACGCTACCCGAGGCCCGCCCGGCGCCGCGCGCGCCGGAGCCTGAGGAGCGGATCGTCGAGCGCGTGGTGGAGCGCGAGCGTACGCGCCGCAAGCTGCCGGACCGCCGCAAGGGCTACATCCAGAAGGCCCGGGTCGGTGGCCACAAGGTCTATCTGCACACCGGCGAGTACGACGATGGCGAGCTCGGTGAGCTGTTCATCGACATGCACAAGGAAGGCGCGGCCTTCCGCTCGCTGATGAACAACTTCGCGATCGCGATCTCCATCGGCCTGCAATACGGCGTGCCGCTGGAGGAGTTCGTCGACGCCTTCGTCTACACCCGCTTCGAGCCCGCCGGCCCGGTCACCGGCAACGACTCGGTGCGGTCGGCGACCTCGATCCTCGACTACATCTTCCGCGAGCTCGGCATCTCCTACCTGGGTCGCAAGGACCTGGAGACCAGCGACCCGGACGCGCTCAACGCCGACGGCATGGGCCAGGGCAAGCCGGACGTGGCGGAAGAGGCCGGCCCGCAGCCGGCCTCGCGCTTCATCTCGCGCGGCTTCTCTCGCGGCGCGGCGCCCGACAACCTGGTCTTCCTGCCCAGCGCCAACCGGTCCGCCGGCCCGGCCGCCAACGAAGCGGCCGACATGTGCGCGACCTGCGGCGATCTGTCCGTGGTGCGCAAAGGCGCGTCGCTGATCTGCGAAAGTTGCGGGGCCCGCGCGGGACGTCTCAGCGAGGACACCGGCGTGTAAAACGCCACTATTAGATTGCAGGCGCCTACGCCTAAGCCCTTATGAATTACCGCGAATTAAGTGGCGCCCCTGGGCCACGGCGGGCAGATGGAGGGTGTAGACGTTCCAAGGACAGCTTTCGAAGTGCCCAAGACCCGGACCCAACTCCTGAGCGCCCTGGCCGCCGCGATCGCGATCGCAGCGCCGATGGCCGCCCACGCCGGCGACAAGGAGGTGCCTCGGACCAACACCTTTGGCGGCGATTGCGTGAAATGCGAGCTGTCGGGCCGACGTATGCCCGGCTCGCACTTCATCAACGCGAACTTCTCCGGCGCGGTCCTGGTCGGGGCCAACCTGAGCGAAGGCCACCTGCTGTCCTCGAACTTCACGGGCGCCGACCTCACCGGCGCCATCCTGTCGGACTCCCAGATCATCAACGTCCTGTTCGTCAACGCCACCCTGAGCCACACCAAGTTCCGTGACGCCCAGGCGACCGGCAGCAACTTCCAGGACGCCAACCTGTCCGGCGCCGACTTCTCGGACGGCGCGGCCCAGGGTTCGAACTTCACCCAGGCGCAGATGGTCGAGGCCATTCTGCGCTCGACCGACCTGACAGGCGCGACCCTGACGCGGGTCATCGCGCGCAAGGCCAACTTCCACGACGCCACCCTGCGCGGCGCCAACCTCAGCTATGGCCACTTCGAGGGAGCCGTCTTCAAGAACGCCGAGATGGAAATGGCCGTCATGAACAGCGGCAACTTCGACGGCGCCGACTTCAAGGACGCCAACCTGCGCCGGGCCTACATCATGGGCGCCGACCTCTCGAAGGCCCGTAACCTCACCCAGGACCAGATCGACGAGGCCTGCGGCGACAGCCGCACGCGCCTGCCCTCCGGCCTGACGGTGAAGACCTGCTCCGGCCGCATCCCCATTCCGCACGTGCGGGTGATGGTCGTGCCGCCGGCGCCGCCCGCGCCTCCGGCGCCCCCAGCGCCGCCGCCTGGGCGCAACTACCTGGTTGCGCCGCAAATCGCGGAATAGCCGCTTACGCCTTGATCGGCGGCGCGAGGCGGATGTGGAGCTCTTTCAACTGCTTGTCGAAGACTTCTGACGGCGCGTTCATCAGCAGGTCCTGTCCCTGCTGGCTCAGCGGGAAGGCGATGACCTGGCGGATCGCGGTCTCGCCGGCCAGCAGCATGACGATGCGGTCGATGCCGGGCGCCAGGCCGCCGTGCGGCGGTGCGCCATGGCGGAAGGCGTTCAGCATGCCGCCGAACTGCTCCTCCACCGCCGACTGGTCGTAGCCGGCGATGGCGAAGGCCTTGATCATGATCTCCGGCAGGTGGTTCCGGATCGCGCCGGAACACAGCTCATAGCCGTTGCAGACGATGTCGTACTGGTAGGCCAGGACGTCGAGCGGGTCCTTGGTGTTCAGGGCTTCCAGCTCGCCCTGCGGCATCGAGAACGGGTTGTGCGAGAAGTCGACGTGGTTGGTCTCGTCGTTGAACTCGAACATCGGGAAGTCGACGATCCAGACGAACTCGAAGCGGTTCTCGTCGATCAGGCCGAGGTCCGTGCCGACCTTGGTCCGCGCGGCGCCGGCGAACTTGTAGAAGGTCTTCGGGTCGCCGGCGACGAAGAAGGCGGCGTCGCCCTGCCCCATCCCGACCTGGCCCATCACCGCCTCGGTGCGCTCCGGCCCCAGGTTCTTGGCGATCGGGCCGCCCCAGCCGCCCTGATCCTCGCTCCAGAAGATGTAGCCGAGGCCCGGCTGACCCTCGCCCTGGGCCCAGCTGTTCATGCGGTCGCAGAAGGCGCGGCTGCCGCCCTTTGGCGCCGGCACGGCCCAGACGGCGTTCTTCTTGTCCTCGAGGATCCGCGCGAACAGGCCGAACCCGCCGCCGCGGAAGTGTTCGGAGACGTCCTGCATGACGATCGGGTTGCGCATGTCCGGCTTGTCGGAGCCGTACTTGGCGATCGCCTCGCGATAGGGGACTCGCGGGAACGGATAGGGCGTCACCGGCTTGCCGTCGGCGAACTCCTCGAAGACTCCGTGCATCACCGGCTCGATCGCCGCGAAGACGTCCTCCTGGGTGACGAAGCTCATCTCCACGTCGAGCTGGTAGAACTCGAGGCTGCGATCGGCGCGCGGGTCCTCGTCGCGGAAGCAGGGCGCGATCTGGAAATAGCGGTCGAAGCCCGAGACCATCAGCAGCTGCTTGAACTGCTGCGGCGCCTGCGGCAGGGCGTAGAACTTGCCCGGGTGCATCCGCGACGGCACCAGGAAGTCGCGCGCGCCTTCCGGCGAGCTGGCCGTCAGGATCGGCGTCTGGAACTCCAGGAAGCCCTGGCCGATCATCCGGTTGCGGATCGACTGGATGACCTTGGAGCGCAGGACGATGTTCTTGTGCAGGGTCTCGCGGCGCAGGTCGAGATAGCGGTTCTTGAGCCGGATATCCTCGGGATAGTCGGGCTCGCCAAAGACCGGCAGAGGCAGCTCGGCGGCTTCCGACAGCACCTCGATCGTCTTGACGCGAACCTCGATGTCGCCGGTCGGCAGGTTCGGGTTCACGGTCTCGGCCGAGCGGGCGACCACCTCGCCGTCGATGCGGATCACGCTCTCGGCGCGCAGGTGCTCGACGGTGCTGAAGCCAGGGGTTTCCGGGCTCATCACCAGCTGCGTCAGGCCATAGTGGTCGCGCAGGTCCACGAACATCAGCCCGCCGTGGTCGCGCTTGCGGTGGATCCAGCCCGAGAGGCGGACCGTCTGGCCGGTGTCGGCGGCGCGGAGCGCGCCGCAGGTGTGGGTGCGGTAGGCGTGCATATAGCTCAGGAAATCGGCTGTTTTACGAGGCGCGGAAGGGCGCACGCGAGGGGGCGAAAGTCAAGGCTCGCGCCCCTCGCCGATCTCCCGACTCGATTACTTCTCCGGATGCAGCAGCGCCTGGTAGGTCAGCGTCCGCGCCTGGGTGCCCAGGTCGTCGCCGCCGGTGCCGCCCATGCGCTGGATCATGCCGACGTAGATCAGGTCGTTGGTCGGATCGACCCAGAACCAGGTGCCGGCCGCGCCGCCCCAGCTCATGGTCTTGTCGCCCTCGTTCATGCCGGCCGCGCGCGCGTCCTTGACCACCATGAAGTCGAGGCCGAAGCCCACCGCCTCGTTGAACTGGGCGACGCCCGTGCCGTTGTTCGACACCAGCACGTTGTGCGGGATGACGTTGGTGTCCATCAGCTCGACCGACGAAGGCGCCAGGATGCGCACGCCGTCCAGGACGCCCTTGTTGAGGATCATCTGGCAGAAGCGGGCGTAGTCCATGGTGGTCGAGACCAGGCCGCCGCCGCCGCTCTCCATGGCCGGCGGTTTGGAGTAGTCGGGCATCTTGTTGCCGAACAGGTCGTCGGCCTCGACGATCTTACCGGTCGGCTTGTTGTTCACGACCTCGCTCACGTAGACCGCGGCCAGGCGCTTGGCCTTCTCAGGTCCGGTGTAGAAGCCGGTGTCCTTCATCTTCAACGGTCCGAAGACGTTCTCCTGCAGGAACTGGCCGAACGGCTTCCCCGAGAGCTTCTGGACGATGTAGCCCTGGATATCGACGGCGCTGGAATAGGACCAGCTGGTCCCCGGCTGGTACATCAGCGGGATCTCGGCGGTACGGTCGATCATCTCCTGCAGGCCGTTGGCCGACAGCACCTTCTTCTCGCGATAGAGCTTGTCGACCGGGTGGCGGTCACCCAGGCCGTAGCCGAAGCCCGCGGTGTGGCTCATGATCTCGCGCATGGTCGGCGGACGCTTCATGTCCTCGACCTTAGTGATGTGGCCTTCCTTGTCGGCCTCGACCATGACCTTGAGGTTCTTGAACTCCGGCACATAGCGGGTGACCGGGTCGTCCAGGCGCCACTTGCCCTGTTCGTAGAGGATCATCATGGCCACGCCGGTCAGCGGCTTGGACATGGAATAGATGCGGAAGATCTCGTCCTTCGGCATGGCCTGTCCGGTGGCGAGGCTGGTCTTGCCGTAGGTCTTGAACTCCACGACCTTGCCGTGGCGGGCCAGGAGGGTGGTCATGCCGGCCACGCGGCCGTCGGCCACCACCTTGGCCATGTAGTCGTCCATCAGCTTCAATCGAGTGGAGTCGAAGCCGACCGCCTCCGGCGTGGTCGTGGCGCTGAGGTCGCGCGCGCCGGCCTTGGGCGCGGCCTTCGCCGCCGGGGCCGCGGCGGGCGCGTCCGCGGCCTGGGCGACATTGAGGCCGACGAACAGCAGGCCCGCGGTCAGGGCCGCGGCGAAATAGGCGCGACGATGCATCTTGTCTTCCCCCCGATGATGATTGGGCGAAGCTTCAGATAGCTCGCTCCCCGACGCAAGCGGGCTTGCGTTTCGCGGACGCAACACGGCGCGGGGCGGAACCACGGCGCGCGCCGCTGGTTAGGCCAGTCCGAACGCCCACCGGAGGAGACGCGTCCATGGCCACCGAAGCCGAACTCACCGACAAATTCTGGAAGGCCTTGAAGTCAGACCGCACCATCATGGTCGGCCTGGCCGGCGTCGCCGAGAGCCTCGCCCAGCCGATGACCGCGCAACTTGAGGACGGCCACGAACACGGCCCCATCTACTTCTTCACCGCCAAGGACGCGGACCTGGTGCAGGACATGGGCGGACGCCACCGCGCGACGGCCTATTTCGCCGACAAGGGACACGACATCTTCGCCTCCATCGAGGGCGAGCTGGTCGCCGACAATGACCGCGCCACCATCGATCGGCTGTGGAACCGCTTCGTCGCCGCCTGGTTCGAGGGTGGCAAGGACGATCCCAAGCTTCAGTTGCTCCGCTTCGAGCCCGAACGGGCCCAGATCTGGCTGAACGACAGCAGCCTGATGGCCGGCGTGAAGATCCTGCTCGGGTCCGATCCGAAGAAGGACTATGCCGATAAAACAGCCAACGTTCGGATGTGACTGAAGAAATGCGTCCCCTCTGAGGGGAGTCGGCTTGAGGAACACCGGTATCCGGCTATCCTGTTGTGCGCAGGGGAAGCCGACTGGACCGGCCGATGGGCGTCTTCGACAGGAACGCGTTCTTGGACCTCGTCTATGGGGCGGCGCTGGAGCCGGCTCTGTGGACGCAGGTCATGGAGCGCTATGCCGACGCCATCGGCGGCCAGAAGGGCTGGCTCTCCTTGCTCAACCTGGCGGACGGCCGCGGCGGCGGCTATCTGGCCCGCATCGATCCGGCGGAGATGGACCGCTACATGGCCCACTTCGCGACGGTCAATCCGCTCAACCGGGTCGATGACCCCACCCGCTTCGCCAAGGACTATGTCCCGCGCATCCTGACCGACGAGGACTGGATGGCCAAGGACGAGCTGATGGCCTCGGAGTACTATAACGACTTCCTGAAGCCGCAGTCGATCCACTCCGCCGTCATGGTCCGGCTGGCGTGCCGCGACGGTGGCACGGCCACCATCAACATCACGCGCTCCGCCGAGGCCGGCCAATTCCAGGGCGCCGACCTGGAGCTGGCGAACAACCTGCACCCTCATCTCGTCCGGGCTTTCGACCTTGGCCAGCGGATGGCGCTGGACCGGACGCTCAACGGGGGCCTCGCCGCCATCTTCGACGAGTCGGCGCACGGCCTGTTCCTGGTGGACGCCCAAGGCCGCGTCCGGCGGATGAACCGGGCCGGCGAGATGCTGGCGGCAGGCCGCAGGGGCATGACGGTCAGTGGCGGCCGGCTGATCGCGCTCGAGGCCGCGGCGGCGCGGGCGTTGCATGGGCTGATCGGCCGGGCCGCGGCGCGCGAGGCCGACACGCGTTCCGGCGGCTCCATGGCGCTCGCCGTCGCGGAAGGCGCCCTGCCGCTTTCGGTCACCGTGGCGCCGGTGCGCCTGGCCGAGGCGGCGCTGCTGGGCGGCGGCCCCATGGTCATCGTCTGCGTGACCGACGTGGAGGCGGGCGTTCGCCTGCCGGAGCAGCGGCTGCGCGACCTGTTCGCCCTGACGCCGGCCGAGGCGCGGCTGGCCTTGGCGCTGTTCGAGGGCATGACCCTCAACGAGGCCGCGGAGAGCCTGAGCATCAGCCGCTTCACCGCCCAGAACCAACTGGCCCGGATCTTCGAGAAGACCGGCGTCAATCGCCAGGCGGTGCTGATCAAGCTGATGATGCGCGCGGTCGGCCTCGACCTGGAGGCGGCGGCGGAAGCCTAGTTCGCCGCGTAGGGCCGCAGCGCCTGCCACTTGCGGATCTCGGCCTGATCCACGGCCTTGCGGTCGGCGATCTCGGACTTGGTCGCGCAGACCTTCTTGGGGAACAGCGACCCCAACACCGGCTCGTTGTGGCAGACCATGGTGTTGTTGGCGACGACGGCCTTGGCCTGCGGCGTGCCCGTCACGGTGAGCGGGGCGACGGTCTTGCCCTCCTTCGGCGCGACCTGGGTCGTCGTCGAGAAGTCGGCGGCCGGCGCGGACGCCACGACTTCACGGGTCGGCGCCTTGACGGAGCTGACGGAAGACGGGGCCGACTCCGGCGCGGCCTGGGCGAAGTAGATGACAGTGGCGGCGAGCGCGATCAGCACGGCAAAATCCTCCGAACACTCGCCTGGATGGTAACGCCGACAAGGGCGTAGCCGCAAAGGATTATACCACGGCCTTCGACGAACCGGGTTAGGCTGGCGGCCATGAAGACGATCCATCGCCGAGGGCTGCTGGCCGCCGCGCCCCTGGCCGCCATGGCGACGACCGGCGCGGCGCGGGCCGGCGCCTCCAAACCGAAGGCGGACCTGACCGGGACCTGGACCAACGCCTGGTACACGCGCCTGGAACGGCCGAAGGCGTTCAAGGGCCTGGTGGCGACGCCGGCCGAGGTCGAAGCCTATGAGGCGCCGCGGCGCGGCCACCACGGCGAGCTGATCGACCCGGTCCACGACCCGATCGGCCAGGGCGAGAGCGAGTTCCCGGACAACGGCCCGGGCCTGGCGCGCATCGACGGCCAGATCCGCAGCTCCTGGCTGGTCGATCCGCCGGACGGCCGCTTGCCCTGGCGGCCGGAGGCGCTGGCGAAGCTCAGCGAAGCGACCGGCTACAGCGACGAGGTCCACTTCGACAACGTCGAGCGGCGCGACATCGACGAGCGCTGCCTGACCATCCAGGGCGCGGCGGCGCCGATCCTCAACACCCACGACGGCAACATCCTGGAGATCGTCCAGACGCCGGACTGGCTGGTGATCGTCGGCGAGAAGGCCCACGCGACGCGGATCGTGCGGATCGCGCGGGCCGGACAGGCGCCCGCCGCCGAACCCGTCGATCCGCCACGCTGGGGCGGCGTTTCGGTCGGCCGCTGGGACGGCGCGACCCTGGTGGTGACGACCGAGCGCTGGCGGCCGGGCTTCGCCAAGCTGGACGACGACCTCTACCTCTCGGACAAGGCGCGGGTCACCGAGCGGTTCCGCCGCGCGCCCGAGGGCATCCGCTACGACGTTGCGGTGGACGACCCGGCGCTGTTCACCCGGCCCTGGCGGGCGGAGATGGTGTTCCGCAAGGCCGAGGGCCGGCTGTTCGAATACGCCTGCCACGAGGGCAACTATTCCCTGCCCGGCATGCTGGCCGCGGCGCGGACGCTCGAGGCCAAGGGCGACGGGCGCAAGGGCAAGTAGCGGCGATTGGCGGGAGGTTCCGCGGCGCTGCGGACGCGGCGAGGACTGGTCACCGCGTCCGCAGTCCGGAGCAGGTTTCCCTGCTCCTCGGCCTTTTGCCTCGGCGCCGGCAGAGCGCCGCCCCGGCCAGGCCGAACCGCGGAAGCGTCACCATTAACCCTTACGTCGCGTCTGGGAAGAGGATGTCGCCTCACAGGCGAATTTAGCGGTGGAGAACCCAGGGGACAGTTCAGCCGCGACCGGCCTCGCGGCGGCTCTGGCGCCACTTGCCGAGCAGGAACAGCAGGGCCGCCGCGGTCACTCCCACCGGCAGGGCGAGCACGCGGGTCAGCGAGGCCGGCGCGCGCAGGTCCGGCGGCGCGTTCAGCCAGCCCAGCGCCGGATACCAGCAGACGCAGGCGCCGGCCGCCAGGATCCAGAACAGCCCGAACGGCAGCCGGCGCCAGACATCAAGACGCACCCTCGGCCGCGGCTCGTCCTGCCCCATGACGCCCCCTCTTCAACCGGCGCCAGAGTCGGTCGATTCGCGCGTTAGTTGTATAATCGGATTTTGCTCGGCGCCTAGCTCCGCCGCGGCCCTCGCACGCGCCTTCCTACGACTTTAGTCCTAGGACTTTGGTCCAATATCGCGAGGTATCCCAAAGCCTTATCGTGAGAACCTGGGTTTTTGGGGGCGAAGATGGCCAGGCGGGTTCAGGCGACGATCGCGGCGGTGGCGATCCTGGCGGCGGCGGGCGCGGCGCGGGCGGCGACGCCGCTCACCGTGGTGCAGTCGGTGGCGAACGGCGGCGTCGTGCAGAGCGCCTCGGCCACCGGCTCGTTCGGCTTCTCCCTGCCCGGCGGCGGATTCGTGCCGCCGACCACCTATCTGTTCAACGGCTGGAACGCCGGCGCCGGCGTGTTCGGGCCCGGGATCAACGGGGTGCTGACCGGCGTCACCTTCGACTACCAGTCGACCTTCAGCGTGGCGACCTCGGCCAGCGTGAACCCGATGGGCGGCCAGGCCGCAGCGCCGTTCGCCGCCCTGCCCTTCACCAACAGCGTGGGCGTGACCCTGTCGCCCGGCGGCGTCAACGCCACGGCCGCGAACAACTTCACCCTGGGCTGCACGGGCGCCTCGGCGAGCCAGGGCTGCAGCACGAGCGGCAGCCAGAGCCAGGCCTTCGACGTCCACCAGACCTTCACCGACGCGACCACGCTGCAGGCCTTCGCCTCGGCCGGCCTGCAGGGCGTGACGGTGACCCCTACGGTGACGGCGGCGTCGAACATCTTCGGCCTCGACCCGAACACCAACACCGCCAACTTCGCCATGAGCGACACCGCGACCCTGACGCCCAGCGCGCTCAGCCTGACCTACGACTACCTGAAGCACGCCACGCCCAGCTTCGTGTCGGCCGACAGCTTCCCGCCCGGCCTGCTGGGCCTGATCGGCCAGGTCCCTGCCCTGGCCGCCCTGCTGGACACCGAGACCCTGGACTTCGCGACGGTGACCCAGGGCGCGAGCGTCTCGCTGGCCGGGACGCTCTACAACCTCGGCGACGACAACACCGACGGGTTGCAGCTGGACGGCTTCCACGTGCTGGGCGCGCCCGGCCCGTTCACCCTCGACGCGCCGGCGTTCAGCGACCTGGAGACCACGGGCAGCCAGGGCTTCACCGTGGGCTTCGACACCAGCCACTTGGGGGCCTTCTCCCAGCAGTTCGAGATCGACCTGTCCGACGCCGGGACCGGCCTCGGCCGCAACAGCTATGCGATGGTCCTGACGGTGACCGGCAATGTGGTCGCCGGGCCGCCGGTCGCGGGCGTGCCGGAGCCCGGCGCCTGGACGCTGATGATCCTGGGCCTCGGCGGGCTGGGCGCGACGCTGCGGCGGCGTCGCGGGCTGGCCTTCGCCGCCTAGGGCCGCCGCCGCGGCGTCCAAATATGTGCAGGTCCCTCGGCGGGGCCAGCGGACTATCCTCGGCGCCGGAGCGAACGGGGGATGCCGATGGATCGGCGCACGATGCTGGGGCTGCTGGCGGCCGGGACCGCCCTGCCCGTCCACGCGGGCGAGCGGCGCGCCGCCCGGAAGCCCGCGGCGCCCGGCGACCTGACCGGCCTGTGGACCAACGCCTGGTACACCCATCTGCAGCGGCCCAAGGCGTTCAAGACCCTGGTGGTGACGCCGGCGGAGGCGCAGGCCTATGAGACCCCGCGCCACGCGCTGCACGGCGAGATCGTCGCCCCCGACGACGTGCTGGGCCAGAACGCCGCCGAGTTCCCCGACAACGGCCCGGGCCTGGCGCGCATCGACGGCCAGATCCGCACCTCCTGGATCGTCGACCCGGCCGACGGGCGCATCCCCTACCGGACCGACGCGCCGAAGGGCGTGCACGCGCCCCTCGACAGCGGCGACTACGACAACCCCGAGGCCCGCGACACCGACGAACAGTGCCTGACCGACCCGGGCGCCGGCGCGCCGATCCTCAACGACCATGACGCCAACCTGGTGCAGTTCGTGCTGACGGGCGACGCGCGGACCGGCGGCCAGCTGGCGATCGTCGGCGAGAAGAACCACCAGGTGCGGATCGTCGACATCCCGCCGGCCGGCGCTGCGGCGCCCCGACACGAGGGGGCGCCCGACTGGATGGGCGCCTCGGTCGGCCGCTGGGAGGGCGCGACCCTGGTGGTGACCACCACCAACCTGCGCCCCGGCCTGACCAAGATGGGCGGCGGTCTCTACTTGTCGGAGCACGCCCGGGTGACCGAGCGGTTCACCCGCACCGGGCCCGCGTCGATCGCCTACCGCTTCGAGGTGGAGGACGAGAGCCTGTTCACCCAGGTCTGGAAGGCCGAGATGGTGTTCCGCCCGGCGGAGGGGCGGCTCTTCGAATACGCCTGCCACGAGGGCAACTACGGCCTGCCCAACATCCTCTCCGCCGCGCGGCGCCTGGAGGCCGAGGGGGCGTCGGCGAAGGGGAAGTAGGGCGGTCGCTACCTCCCCCGCGAAGCGGCGGGAGGGAGACCGACCGCCGAGCGGAGCGAAGAGCGGTTGGTGGAGGGGCGAACGACTCCACAGCATGACCTCGGGTTCGGTCATGGCTTTGCGCATCGCGCGGGCGCGATTGGTGATGAGTGTGCGTCGCATGGGTCGTGCGTGTGGCTTGCCCCCTCCACCATCCGCTCTTCGGCGGATGGTCCCCCTCCCGCCGCTTCGCGGGGGAGGTAACGTCAGCCGGTGTCGGCGAGCGGGGGCGTGGGGGAGTTGGCTGCGGTGAAGCGCTCAGCGGTGGTGACGATGAGCTCGCCGGAAAGCCGCATGTCGGCCTTGAGTTTACCGGCCAGGACCTCGATGGGCAGGTCGGCGAAGCCGGGGGCGTCTTCGGCTTCGTAGAGGCGG
>JAFEDM010000528.1 GCA_018241625.1 Pseudomonadota bacterium
TCCCTGCGCCTGCTCTACGTGGCCCTGACGCGGGCCCGTGAACGGCTGGTCCTCTGCGGACGCATCGCCGCCAACCGCAAGGAAGAGACCTTGAAGGGCTGGTGGGCGCAGATCCGCGCCGGCTTCGAGCACGCCGAGATCGCCGGCAAGGCCAGGTCGGTCGCCTGTGGCGAGGTCACCGCCACCCGCTATGGGCCGGACCCGTTGACCATGGCCGCCGAAGCGGGCGCGAAGCCGGCGGTCGCACCCCTGCCGGCCTGGGCCGCCCAGCCGGCGGCGGCCGATCCCCTGGGGCGCTTCGCCTCGCCGTCGGACCTGGGCGAAGGGGCGAAGGTCGCCGCGCCCTCGCCGCTGGCCAGCGCGCCCGGCGGCCTGGGCCGGTTCCGCCGGGGCGACCTGATCCACCGCCTGCTGCAGATCCTGCCGGACCTGCCGCCGGACGGCTGGGCCGCCGGCGCCGAGGCCCTGCTGGCGCGCGAGCGCGACCTGACCGCCGCCCAGCGCGCGGAGATGGCGCAGGCCGCCCTGGGCGTGCTTTCCGACCCGCGCTTCGCCGAGGTCTTCGGCCCGGGCAGCCGCGCCGAGGTGGCGATCGCCGGGAGCGCCGCCGTCCTGCCCGCCGGCCTGCGGGTCTCCGGCCGGATCGACCGGCTGGTGGTGCTGCCCGACCGGGTGCTGGTGGCCGACTTCAAGACCAACCGGCCGAGCCCCGCCGCCGTCGACGACACCGACCCGGCCTACCTGCGCCAGATGGCGATCTACGCCGCCGTCCTCGCCGAGGTCTTCCCCGGCCGGCGCATCGAGGCGGCGCTGGTCTGGACCGACGGGCCGAAGCTCATGGCGATCCCAGAAAACCTGCTGGTGAAAGCGCTTGCGCAGCTCCGCCCTTGAGGTTGATACCAGGATCGCGGCTCCCTACATCGGCGGGTCGAGAGGTGTCGGCCAAAGCTCTCCAACCGGCTGACGCGTAAGGAGAATTCCATGAGCACCGTGAAGGTCACCGACGAATCCTTCGAGAAGGACGTCCTGCAGGCTTCCGGCCCTGTCCTGGTGGACTTCTGGGCGGAGTGGTGCGGCCCCTGCAAGCAGATCGCGCCGGCCCTGGAGCAGATCGCGTCCGAGCTGTCGGGCAAGGTGGCGATCGCCAAGCTGAACATCGAGGAAAGCCCGACCACGCCCTCGCGCTACGGCGTGCGCGGCATCCCGACCATGATGCTGTTCAAGGACGGCCAGATGGCCTCCATGAAGGTGGGCGCCATGCCCAAGCAGAAGATCCTGGAATGGCTGGCCGAAGCCGGCGTCGCCGCGGCGGCGTAATTTCCCTCCCCCTAACGGGGAGGGACAGATTGCGTAGCAATCAGGGCGGGGAAGCGTTGATTACCTGCTAGGTCCGCGCTCCGGACCGCTCTTCCCCACCCGTCTCGTTTCACTCGACACCCTCCCCTCAGGGGAGGGTGTTTCGCTATGTCGGCCAGGTCTCGCGGCTCATCGCCAGCACCTCGCCGGCGAAATGCAGGCCGCCGCAGATCAGCACGTGTGGCGGCGGGCCCGGGGCGTCCAGCGCCTTCCTCACGCCCTCGGTGACATCGGGAACAGGCTCGGCGGCGATGCCGACCTGACGCGCGGCCTCGGCCAGGTCGCCGGGCGTGGCGGCGATGTCCGACTCGAAGGTGGTGGTGAAGACCCGCGGCCGCATCTCGGCGAAGGGCCGGAAGAAGCCCTCCGCGTCCTTGCGGGCGAACATGCCGGCCACCAGCACCAGCGGGCGCGGATCGCGGTCGGTGAGGCGCGAGGCAGCCTCGGCCAGGGCGCGACCCGCGTGCGGATTGTGCCCGCCGTCCAGCCACAGGTCCGCGCCGCGCGCCTTGGCGAGGTCCGCCAGCGGCCCCTTGGTCAGCCGCTGGAAGCGCGCCGGCCAGACGGCGACCGCCGAGGCCACGCCGCGCCCCAGGGCGTCCTCGCTCAGCTCGTGGTCGAAGGTCAGCGCCGCGGCCACCGCCAGGCCGGCGTTGTCGAACTGGTAGCCGCCGAACAGGCTGGGCGCCGGCAGGTCCAGCAGCCGGTCGGGCATCTGCACCATCAGCCGCCCACGCTCCTCCCAGGCGTCGAAGTCCCGGCCCATGAGGAACAGGGGCGCCATGCGGTCGTCCGCCTCGCGCTCGATCACCTCCAGCGCCTCCTCATCCTGCCGCGCGCAGACCACCGGACGGCCGTGCTTGATGATGCCGGCCTTCTCCCAGGCGATCTTGGAGAGCTCCGGCCCCAGCATCTCCAGATGGTCGTAGTCGATGGGCGTGATCACGCTGACCGCCGGGGCGTCGAAGATGTTGGTGGCGTCGAAGCGGCCGCCCAGGCCCACCTCCACCAGGCAGAGATCGGCCGGCGTCTCGGCGAAGGCCTGGATCGCCAGCACGGTGGTGATCTCGAAGAAGCTGATCGGCTGGCCGGCGTTGGCCGCCTCCAGCCGGTCGGTCAGCTCCTCCAGCTTCTCGTCGCTGATCAGTTCGCCGGCGATCCGGATACGCTCAGCGAAGCGCACCAGGTGCGGCGAGGTGATGGCATGGACCTTCAGCCCCTGGGCCTCGGCGATGGCGCGCAGGTAGGCGACGGTCGAGCCCTTGCCGTTGGTGCCGGCCACATGGACCACCGGCGGCAGGCGACGTTCGGGGTGGCCCAGCGCCGCCAGCAGGCGCTCCACGCGACCGGTGGTCAGGTCGATCAGGACAGGGTGGTTGGCGCGCAGGCGCTGGATAACCGCGTCGGAGGCGCGGATCGGATCGTGATCCACAGCTGGGGTCACATCAGGCGGCGGGAAGGCGGGCGCGCCCCATCATCAGGGTCTTCAGGATGGAGGCCAGCACGTCCGGCAGCTCGGAGCGGGCGACGACCTTGTCCACCATGCCGCGCTCCACCAGGAACTCGGCGCGCTGGAAGCCCGGCGGCAAGGTCTCGCGGATGGTCTGCTCGATCACCCGGCGGCCGGCGAAGCCGATCAGGGCGTTGGGCTCGGCCAGGTGCACATCGCCCAGCATGGCGTAGGAGGCCATGACGCCGCCGGTGGTCGGATCGGTCAGCACCACGATGTAGGGCAGGCCCGCGGCCTTCACCTCGTTCAGCGCCAGCGTGGTGCGGGCCATCTGCATCAGGCTGAGCGTGCCTTCCTGCATCCGCGCGCCGCCGGCGGCGGTGAAGATCACGAACGGCGCCTCGCGCTTCACGGCCTCCTGGGCGGCCTTCACGAAGGCCTCGCCCACCGCCATCGACAGCGATCCGCCCATGAAGGCGAAGTCCTGCACCGCGACCACGGCCGGCTGGCCCTTGATGTGGCCATAGCCGACGGTCAGCGCGTCCTGCTCGCCCGTCGCCTTGCGCGCCGCCTTCAGGCGGTCGGGATAGGACTTCACGTCCGGGAACTTCAGCGGGTCGTCGGCCACGACCGGGCTGTCGATCTTCTCGAACACCCCGTCGTCGAAGGTATACTTCAGGCGCTGGTGCGCGCCGATCCGCATGTGGTGGCCGCTGGGCGTCACCCAGAGCGCGGCCTCCAGGTCGGGGCGATAGATCATCTCCCCGGTGTCGGGGCACTTCACCCACAGGTTCTCGGGCGTCTCGCGCTTGGAGAAGGCGTTGCGCACGCCGGGCGCGATCCGCGACAGCCAGCCCGTGCGCTCGCGGGACGCGGAAGCTGGGCGGCCGGGTTTGTCGTTTCTCTGTTCAGCCATCGCCATGGTTCTAGACCGTCGCCATTCTAGCTTGTCAGCTGGCCGACGCGCGCCGAGCGCACAGCCTTAGCCAAGGAACGTACTTTGGAAAGAACCCGCTCGGTCACGTCTTCGTTCATCTCCACTGCTTCGGCGACTTCGTCCACAAGCGCGGAGCCCACCACCACAGCGTCGGCCACCCGCGCGATGGCGGCGGCCCGTTCCGGGGTTCGGATGCCGAAGCCCACGGCGACGGGCAGGCCCGAGGCCGCCCGCACCCGCGCCACCTGCGGCGCGACCGCCTTTTCGTCGGCTTCCTTGACGCCCGTCACGCCGGCCACGGAGACATAGTAGACGAAGCCCGAGGTGCGGCGGACGATGGTCGCCAGGCGTTTGTCGTCGCTGGTCGGCGTGGTCAGCCGGATCAGCGAGACGCCCGCGGCGTCGAGGGCGTCGGCCAGCGGCTCGGCCTCCTCCGGCGGGCAATCGACGACGATCAGGCCGTCGATCCCGGCGGCGGCGGCGTCGCGGGCGAAGGCCTCGATCCCCCAGTGCAGCACCAGGTTCATGTAGCCCATCAGGATGATCGGCGTCGTCTGGTCGCGCTCGCGGAAGACCCGGACCATGTCCAGGACGCCCTGTAGCGTCATGCCGGCGGCGAGCGCGCGTTGGGCGGACCGCTGGATCGGCGGCCCCTCGGCCATGGGATCGGAGAAGGGGAAGCCCAGTTCGATCAGGTCGGCGCCGGCCTCCGGCAGGGCGGCCAGGATCTTCGCGGCGATGGCGGCATCCGGATCGCCGGCCATCACATAGGGCACGAAGGCCGCGCGGCCCTCGGCCTTCAGGGCAGCGAAACGGGCGTCGATACGGGCCTTGCTCAAGTCTGCGGTCCCTAGATCTGACGGCCGAGGTGCGCGGCCACGGTGGCGACATCCTTGTCGCCGCGGCCCGAGAGGTTCAGCACCACGATCCCGTCCTTGCCGACCTCCTTCACCACCTCCGGCAGGCGGGCGAGCGCGTGGGCGCTCTCGATCGCCGGCAGGATGCCTTCCTTCTCGGAGAGCAGGACGAAGGCGTCGAGCGCCTCCTGGTCGGTGGCGGTGAGGTACTTGGCGCGCCCCACGTCGTGCAGGAACGAATGCTCCGGCCCGATGCCCGGATAGTCGAGGCCGGCCGAGATCGAGTGCGCCTCGGTGATCTGGCCCTCGCGGTCCTGCAGCAGGTAGGTCAGGTTGCCGTGCAGCACGCCGGGCCGCCCGCCGTTGATCGCCGCGGCGTGCCGGCCGGTCTCGACCCCCTCGCCCGCCGCCTCGACGCCGAAGATCTTCACCTCCGGGTCGTTCAGGAACGGATGGAACAGGCCGATCGCGTTGGAGCCGCCGCCGACACAGGCCACGAGGGCGTCCGGCAAGCGTCCCTCGGCCTCCAGGATCTGGTCGCGCACCTCGCGGCCGATCACCGACTGGAAGTCGCGCACCATCACCGGATAGGGGTGCATGCCCGCCGCCGAGCCGATCAGGTAGTAGGTGTCGTGGACGTTGGTGACCCAGTCGCGCAGGGCCTCGTTCATGGCGTCCTTGAGGGTGGCCGAGCCGCTGGTCACGGGCCGCACCTCGGCGCCCAGCAGGTTCATACGGAAGACGTTAGGCTTCTGCCGCTCGACGTCCACGGCGCCCATGTAGACGACGCAGGGCAGGTCGAAGCGGGCGCAGACGGTGGCCGTCGCCACCCCGTGCTGGCCGGCGCCCGTTTCGGCGATGATCCGGGTCTTGCCCATCCGCCGGGCCAGCAGGATCTGGCCGATGCAGTTGTTGATCTTGTGGGAGCCGGTGTGATTCAGCTCCTCGCGCTTCAGATAGATCTTCGCGCCGCCGTAGTGGGCGGTGAGCCGTTCGGCGAAATAGAGCGGGCTGGGCCGGCCGACATAATGCTTCAGCAAGCCGCCGAGCTCGGCCTGGAAGCCCTCGTCCGCCTTGGCGGCGGCATAGGCCGCGTCCAGGTCGTGGACCAGCGGCATCAGGGTCTCGGGCACGTACTGGCCGCCATAGTCGCCGAAACGCCCCTTGGCGTCCGGATAGGCGGAATAGTCGTTGGGCCGGTTCATCGGAGAAGGAATGGGCGCGTTCACGGGGCTGCTTCAGGCGCGTTTCGCGGCGTCGAGGAACGCGGCGATCAAGGCGGGGTCCTTTAGTCCGGGACCGCGCTCCACGCCAGAGGAAACGTCCAGCATCGGCGCGCCGGACGCCTGGACCGCCTCGGCCACGTTCCACGGATTTAGTCCGCCGGCGAGGAACCAGGGACGCTGGAAACGCCGCCCGGCCAGCAGGCTCCAGTCGAAGGCGACGCCTAAGCCGCCCGGCCGCTCGGCGTCCTTCGGCGGCTTGGTTTCGAACATCAGGTGCTCGACCACGCTCTCGTAGGCGCTGGCCGCGGCGAGGTCGGAAGCCTCCGAGACCGGCATGACCTTGACCACGCCCGCGCCCGCCCGCGCCGCCACCTCGCGCGCCCGGGCCGGGCTCTCGCGGCCGTGCAACTGGATCAGATCGGGCTTCAGCAGGGCGGCGATGCGATCGATCTCGGCGTCGTCCGGATCGACCGTCACGGCCACGATCCGGGCCTTGCCGCGGACCGGCGCCGCCAGGCGCGCGGCCGCCTCAGGCGCCACGTTGCGCGGGCTCTTCTCGAAGAACATGAAGCCCAGATAGGCCGCGCCGCCGTCCAGCGCCGCGCGCACCCCCTCGGGGGTGGAAAGGCCACAGATCTTGGCTGAAACGCCCATGGGGCCGGATTAGGGGACGAGCAGCGGCTGACGCAAGGGTCAGCCGACCGTGACGCCGCCCTCGCGCAGCGTCGGCGGCAGGACCATGTCGGCGGGCGCGTCGAAATCCCGGGTCCAGGCCACGTCCTCGCGGATCACCCGGGCCGGCGTGCCGAGCGACAGGGTGTTGGGCGGAAGGGTCCCCGAGACGATGGAGCCCGCGCCGACGATCGCGCCGTCGCCGATCTTCGCCCCCTTCAGCACCAGGACGCGCGTGCCCAGCCAGACGTGGTCGCCGATCTCGATGTCCTGGGCCGGGTTCAGCCGCTGGCCGCTCGCCCGGTCGAAGATCGGGTGCATGTCGCTGGGGTCCATGTGGATGTCGGTCGACAGCATGCAGTCGCGGCCGAAGACGATCCGGCCCCGCTCGTGCATCGACAGGCCCACCTGGTTGAAGGTGGTGTTCTCGCCGATCCGGATCAGGCCGCCGTCGCCGCGCACCAGGCGGATGACGCCGCCGATGAAGCAGTTGTCGCCCACCTCGATGACCGCGTTGGTCACCTCCGGGAAGATGCGGATCGTGGCTTCGAACTGGACGTTGGCGCCCACCACGATGCGGCAGCCGGTCCCCTCGATGCGGACGCGCCCTTTCAACTCGCTCTTCAGATCGAAGACGGTGCTGGGGTGCGCCTCCCAGATGGGCGGCAGATCAGCGGCCATGCATGCGGCTCAGCGGCCTGTCTGAGCCTTCAGGAGGTCACGGATTTCGGCCAGCAGCTGTTCCTGCGGCGGCGGAGCCGGCTTTTCCTCGGTGGGCGTCGCGGCCTCGCGGCGGCGCACGGCGTTCACGCCCTTGACCAGCAGGAACACCACCCAGGCGACGATCAGGAACTTGATCACCGTGTTGATGAACAGGCCGTACTGGATCGCCACCTCGGCGACCTTGTGCGCCGGGTCGGCGGCCTTCAGCACCACCTTGAGCTGGGAGAAGTCGACGCCCGACAGCAGCAGGCCGATCGGCGGCATCACCAGGTTGTCGACCAGGCTTTTGACGATGTCGTTGAAGGCCGCGCCGATGATCACGCCGACGGCCAGGTCGATCACATTGCCGCGGGCGATGAACTCGCGGAACTCGCCGAAGATGGTCAGCTTCACTTTCGCCGGCTCAGCCATGGTTGGGCCTCACGCGAAGTCGGACGTCACTCGTCGCCCGACAGGTTGAGACGCTCGCGCAGCTCCTTGCCGCTCTTGAAGAACGGGACGTGCTTGGCGCGGACGTCGACAGGTTCTCCGGTGCGCGGATTGCGCCCGGCGCGGGCGTCGCGCGAACGGACCGACAGGGCGCCGAAGCCGCGCAGTTCCACCCGGCCGCCGCCTTCCAGCGCCTGGATCATACGCTCCAGCACCACGCCCACGACGCGCTCGATGTCGCGCTGCGTCAGGTGCGGGTTCTCTTCGGCGAGTTTGGCGATCAGCTCGGACTTGATCATGAGCCCCCCAGCAACCGGCGAGACCATGTGCGAGTCCGCCTTTGTATTCAAGGCGTAAAAAGGGTTTACGCGTCGCAATGGTCAAGCTTGGCCGTGCGGCCACACCCGGCCGCGACCAGCGACCGAAACCTCGTCGATCTTAGCGAATGTGAACGGCGGGATCAGGCCGGGGCGCGGATCAGGCTGTCGACGTCGCGCAGCTTGCGGATCTGGTGGTTGGCGGCGTCGGCGTCGGCGGCGCTGATCTCCTGCGTGACCGACTGCTGGTCGACGGTGAAGATCGCCAGATCGCCGCTCAGGCTCGTGCCGGACGCGATCTCGAAGCCGGCCACGTGGGCGACGCCGGAAGGACCGCGCACCGCGAACCCCTTGCCGCCGTCGGGCAGCACGATCTCGGTCCGGGTGCGGCTGAACGAGGGATAGGGAATGGCGAAGGGCGCGTCCTGGTTGGGGCCGGGATCGCGCTTGGGGAAGGGCCGCGGCGCCACGCCCTGGCCCAGGCGGAACTCGCGCACCCCAAGGTCGGGGTTCAGCCGCCAGTCCATGTCGTCGGTGCCGGTCATCTGCACGGTGAACAGGTCGCGCCGGGGATCGTCGGTCCAGGTGACCTGCTCGATCTCCACCCCGGTGGCGGCGTTGGAATAGGTCTGGCGGAAGCCGCGCTCCACATCGGCGCGCGGCGAGCGGGCGACGGTCGAGCGCATCTGGGTGGCGAGAATGCCGGAATAGGTGATGGTGATGTGGGCCGTGGCCAGGGCCTCCAGCCCCTTGGAGGCGTCGAGCCGGACCAGGGTGGACGAGGTCGGCACGGTGATCTGAGGCTCAACGATCTGCTCCAGGTTGGCACCGTCGGCCCGCACCGGCAGGCCCCATTTGTAAGGCGGGGCGTGCATGGATTCCGGGTTGGTGTCGCCGGTCCGCGTGCCGTCCAGCCAGTAGGACTTGCCGTCGATCTTCGCACGCACCAGGACGTGGTTGAACGCGGCCAGCGCCGGCGGCAGCTCGTCGATGCCGTCGCCGGCGCCCAGGTTCACCAGCACCGGTTCGGCCGGGACGTTCAGGTCCGTCAGGATCGCCAGCAGCAGCGCGGTCTTGGCCTTGCAGTCGCCGAAGCGCCGCGCCCAGGTGTCGTCGGCCTGGGCCGGCACATAGCCGCCCTCGCCCATGCCGAGGAAGAAATAGCGGGTCTTGTTCTCCACCAGCTGCAGGGCGGCGAAGGCGCGCGCCCTGGGGTCGGTGGTCGCCTGGGCGATCGCCTGGGTCTCAGCCTTGATCGGCGACTCCGGCGAGATCGTCGAGGCCTTGGCGAACAGCGGCGCCATCAGCTTGGAGACCTCCTTCCAGTCCTTGAAACTGGTGGCCTCGAATAACCCCACGCGACGGAAGCGCAGGGGCGCGCCGATCGGCGCCTTGGGCGCCAGGACGTCGGTCTTGTCGAGGGCGAGGGTCACGCGGCCGCCGGCGGTGGTCTCCTTGGGCTCGCCAAAGCCGGGCGTGGTCTTCCAGGTGACGCGGGTCGTCTTCGGCCAGGACACCGCCACCCGATAACGGCCGATCACGCCGGGCAGGGCCAACTGCTCCACGTCGAAGGAATGGCCCTGCATGACGGGATCGTTGCGGGTCTTGGTGTAGGCGAAGTCGAGGATGTCGCCGACCTGCAGGCCGTCGATCTGGCGCGAGGCGGTGATGCGGCCGTCCAGGCTGGCCTGCTCCAGATTGGTCTCGCGGCGCAGGACCAGCATGGCCTTGCGGTCCGCCAGCAGGTCGATGACCTTGCCGTCGCGGATGATGGCGAGGGTGTGGAAGGTAACGCTCTCGGTCTCCGGGCTCCAGAGCGTGCCCAGGGATTTCACATTGGCCAGGCCCTCAGGCTTGGCGATGCGCAGGACGCGGCGCGCGTAGAAGGCGTCACCCGCCGGATCCAGCCGGCTCTGGTGATCGTCCAGCAGCACCTGCAGGGCGGTGGCGTCCTCGCCCGGCGGCGT
>JAFEDM010000529.1 GCA_018241625.1 Pseudomonadota bacterium
CTTGGCCGCGCTCAAGGGCTGGGTCGAAAGCGGGCGGCTCAAGGTGCAGGAAGACGTCATCGAAGGCCTGGAGAACACGCCGGCCGCGCTCATCGGCCTGTTGGCCGGCGAGAACCGCGGCAAGCGGATGATCAAGGTCCGCTAGCCGCCGAAGCCGGCCGCGACGTCGGCGAGGCCCGGGTCGTCCTGGTGCACCGCGATGATCTGATAGACGAAGGGGAAGCAGCGGTAGCCCAGAGGCTCGAGGAAGGCCTGGAGCGAGCCCGGCGCCACCTTGATGTGCTCCAGCGACAGGATCGGCTTGTGGCGCCGCAGCGTCTGTTCGGCGCCCCGCAGCGCTTCCAACTCCATGCCCTCGATGTCCATCTTGATGAAGTCCAGGCGCTCTCGCGGCGAATGGTCGAGCGGGATGACCAGAACCGCCTGGCCGCCGCCGTAGTTCACCGGCTGGCCAATGGCTTCGTTCCCGGCGCCCTGACGCAGTTCGAGCGAGCCGAAGCTGGCCGGCTCGGCGTAGTCGAGCGCCGGCACGATTAGCTGCCCGACCTCGCCGCCGACGGCCGCATGCACGGCGGTGGCGTTGAAGCAGTTGTTGATCGCGAGGTTGCCGCACAGGGCGTAGTAGATTCGCTCCTGCGCCTCGAAGGCGGTGACCTCGCCCCAACCGGTCATGTGACGGGCCCACTCGACGGTGTGCACACCGATGTTGGCCCCGCAGTCGAGCGCCAGCACGCCCGGCCCGAAGTGCTGTCGTCGCAGGCTCAGAAGATGCAGGGTCAGGGTGACCTCGTCCGGATCGAAGAGCGAGGTCCGGAACAGCTGGCCGCCAACGCCGGGGAAGCCGGCGTCCGTCGCCGTCGACGGTTTGTAGTCGTTGACGTTGGCGATCATCGTCCCGTGGCCGCTGGACACCAGGACGAAGGGCGCGGGTCTCGGCGGACCGTTCATGGCGGGCTCCCCTGCGGAATCGGTTGTACGCGGAGCCTAGCCCGCATCGCGCAGTCCCAGGCCGGCTTTCCAGTCGAACAGCTCCTGCAGCACCTGCAGGGCCTTGCCGCGCTCGCTTTTGAGGTTCGGATCGCGCGTGACGATCAGTCGGGCGTCGTCGCCGGCGGCGGCGATCAGGTCGCGGTGCGGGCCGAGGACGTCGGCGAAGACATAGTCCGGGAAGCCGGATTGCTTGAGACCCAGAGCGTCTCCGCCGCCGCGCAGCTCCAGGTCGGTCTCGGCGATGAGGAAGCCGTCGTCGGTGCGCCGCAGGATGTCGAGGCGCTTCTGGGCGGTCTCCGACAGCGGCGGGTCGTACAGCAGGACGCAGGAGCTTTCGCGGTGGCCGCGGCCCACCCGTCCACGCAACTGGTGCAACTGGGCCAGGCCAAAGCGCTCCGCCTGCTCGATGACCATGATGGTCGCGTTGGGCACGTTAACGCCGACCTCGACCACCGTGGTGGCGACCAGCACGGCGATCTTGCCGTCAGCGAAGTCGGCCATCACCGCATCCTTGTCGGCAGGCTTCATCTTGCCGTGCACCAGACCCACGGCGGCGCCCAGCGTCTGGCGAAGCTCAGCCGCGCGAACCTCGGCGGCCTTCAGGTCGATCAGCTCGGATTCCGAGACCAGCGGACAGATCCAGAAAGCCTGGGCTCCGGCCTTCACCGCCTCATGAAGGCGAGCCTCGACCTCGTGCAGCCGGGTCATGGGCGCAGCGCGGGTGGCGACGGGCGTGCGGCCGGGCGGCTTCTCGTCGATGCGGCTGACGTCGAGGTCGCCGTAGAGGGTGAGCTCCAGAGTGCGCGGGATCGGGGTGGCCGACATGGCCAGCAGGTGTACGGCCGCGCCCTTCTGCTGCAGCCGCTGGCGCTCGCTGACCCCGAACCGGTGCTGCTCGTCGATCACCGCCAGCTCCAGCCGATCGAAGGCGACGTCGTCCTGGAAGAGGGCGTGGGTGCCGACCGCGACCTTGGCGGCGCCCGAGGCCAGCGCCCGCAGCTTCTCGGCCCGCGCCGCGCCCTTGTCGCGGCCGGTCAGCAGGATCACGCCCACGCCGTGATCGGTGAGCGGGCCGGAGATGGTCTCGTAGTGCTGGCGCGCCAGGATCTCGGTGGGCGCCATCAGCGCGCTCTGGCCGCCGGCCGCGGCCACATCGGCCATGGCGCACATGGCCACGACGGTCTTGCCGGAGCCCACGTCGCCCTGGATCAGCCGGCTCATCCGCTCGCCGCCGCCGAGGTCTGCGCGGATTTCGGCGAGCGCGCGCGCCTGGGCGCCCGTGAAGGCGAAGGGCAGGTCGGCCTGGATACGCCCCGCGGTCCCGCTGGCGGCGATGCGCGGGGCGGGTTCGCGCCGTCGCGCCGCCTTGCGCTGGGCCATGGCCAGCTGCTGGGCCAGGAGTTCGTCGTAGGCCAGGCGGCGCAGGTGAGGGGAGGTCGGCGCGAGGTCCGCCTCGGTCTCGGGGTGGTGTAGCCGCGCGAGCGCCTCGCGCCAGGTCGGGAACCGTTCGCGCGTCAACCAGGCGCCGTCCTGCCATTCGGGCAGCTCGGGCGCGCGCTCCAGGGCCTCCAGGGCGAAGGTCCGCACACGACGGGCCGGCAGGCCCTCGGTGGCCGGGTAGATGGGCTCCAGTTCGGGGATCTCATCGCGCTTGGCGGGCTCGACCATGTAGTCCGGGTGGACCATCTGGCGGCCGAACTTGTCGTCGTCGACGCGGCCCGAGATGATCCGCTTCGCGCCGGGCGGATGGCGCTTCTCCAGCTGGTCGGCGAAGCGGCCGAAGAACACCAGGGTGAGGAAGCCGGTGGGATCGCTCACCCGAACCCGCCAAGGCTGGGTGTGGCCTCGCGGGCGCTGGTATTCGTCGATCGTGACCTCGAAGGTCATCACCTGGCCGTCGGTGGCGGCGCTGAGGCTGGCCGGCGTGCGGCGCACCAGGGAATGGGGCCGCAGGAACGCCACGTCGCGCACCTTGTCGCCGCCGGCCACCCGCGCCAGCAACGGCGCCACGCGCGATCCCACGCCCTTCAGCGTGTCGATCGGTGCGAAGAGCGGGAACAGAATCTCCGGCCGCATGATTGGAGCATAGCCGACGGACGCCATTCCCTGACTGGCAAAGGTCGGCCACGCGCTCTATATCCGACCCCTCTTCGCATGACTGACGACGACGCCCGGCTGAAAAAGCTGAAGTTCCGCGCCTGGCGACGGGGCTTCAGGGAAGCGGACCTCATTCTGGGGCCGTTCGCGGACAAGCACGTTCCGGCCATGACCGTGGCCGAGCTCGACACTTTCGAGGTGCTGCTCGAACAGCCGGACCAGGACCTCTACGGCTGGATCGTCGGGACCAGCGAAACGCCGCCTGAGTTCGATCACGAGATCATGAGCCGCATCAAGGCGTTCCGGCTGGAAGTTGGCGAAGCGGTAAAGCGCACGGGGGAAGCCCGTGGCGGATGACGCCGGACGACCCAATGCGCCCGAGAGCGCCCCGCGTTCCGTAAGTCCCGCCGAGGCCCGCCGCGTCGCCGAGGACCCGGGCCGCCTCGACCTGGTCGGTGCGCCGGAGGGGTTCGACGCGCTCGTGATGGCCGACATCGTCAAGGCCCGCAAAGGCCTGTCGGTGTTCGTCGCCCGGGACGGGACGCGCCTGTCGGCCTTCGCCGACGCCTTCCGCTTCTTCGCCGAGCAGGTGGAGGTGCTGACCTTCCCGGCCTGGGACTGCCTGCCGTACGACCGGATCGGTCCCTCGGCCGGTGTCGCCGCGGCCCGCATGACCACGCTGTCGCGCCTGGTCGAAGGGCTGGACGCGACGCCGCGCCTGCTGGTCACCTCGGCGCCGGCGCTCCTGCAGCGCGTGCCGCCGCAGGCGTCGGTGAAACGCGCCAGTTATTCGGCCAAGGTCGGCAACAGCGTCGAAATCGCCGACCTCGAAGCCTATTTCGCGGTCAACGGCTACCAGCGCGCGTCCACGGTCTCGGAGAAGGGCGAGTTCGCCATCCGCGGCGGGGTGATCGACGTCTTCCCGCCGACCGCGGACGAGCCGGTGCGCCTGGACCTGTTCGGCGACACCCTGGAATCCATCCGCGGCTTCGATCCCGAGACCCAGCGGTCCACGCGACAGCTGAAGGACATCAGCCTGCTGCCTGTGAGCGAGGCCCTGTTGGACAGGGAGGCGGTGTCGCGCTTCCGGGCCGGTTACCTCGAGACCTTCGGCGCGCCGGGCGACGATCCGCTCTACGCCACCGTCTCCGAGGGTGGACGTCGCGCCGGGATGGAGCACTGGCTGCCGCTGTTCTACCCGTCGATGGCCACGCTGTTCGACTACCTGCCCAAGGACGCCCTGGTCGCCGTCGACCACCTGGCGCGCGAGGCGCATGACGAGCGGATGGCGATGATCGCCGACGCGTACGACGCGCGGACCGCCACCGATCGCAAGCAGCACTATCACCCGCTGGAGCCGGACCGGCTCTACCTGACCGACGACGAATGGAGAGCACGGCTCGCCGAGCGGCCGAACCGGCGGTTCTCCGCCTTCCAGGAGGCCGAGGGCGCAACGGTCGTCGACATGGGCGCGCGCGCCGGGCGCAACTTCGCGCCGGAGCGGCAGCGCGACAGCGTGAACCTCTTCGAGGCGACGGCGCACCACGCCGAGACGCTGAGCGGCGCCGGCAAGCGGGTGCTGTTCGCGTCCTGGTCCGAGGGCTCGTCCGATCGCCTGGGGTCGATGCTGGCCGATCACGGGCTGAAGGCGCTGCCGTTCGCGCCCTATTGGGATGCTGCGAGGGCGGCGAGCCCCAAGACGCCGCAGCGCGTCGTGCTGCCCCTGGACGCCGGTTTCGAGACCGACGCGCTGGCGGTCATCTCCGAGACCGACATCCTGGGCGACCGCCTGGCGCGGCCGCGCCGTCGTCGCCGGGCGTCCAACTTCCTGGCCGAGGCCAGCGCGCTCACTCAGGGCGACCTGGTCGTCCACATCGACCACGGCATCGGCCGCTATGAAGGCCTGAAAACCCTGGATGTCGCCGGGGCGCCGCACGACACCCTGGAGATCCACTACGGCGGCGAGGCCAAGCTCTACCTGCCGGTGGAGAACATCGACCTGTTGACCCGCTACGGCGCCGACAGCGAAGGCGTGGTCCTGGACCGGCTGGGCGGCGCGGCCTGGCAGGCGCGCAAGGCCCGCGCCAAGGCGCGCCTGCGCGACATGGCCGAGGGGCTGATCCGCATCGCCGCCGAGCGCGCCATGCGCGCCACCGAGGCGGTCGACCCGCCGCACGGCGTCTTCGACGAGTTTTGCGCCCGGTTCCCCTACGAGGAGACCGACGACCAGCTGGCCGCCATCGGCGACGTGCTGGAGGACCTGGGCGCCGGCAAGCCGATGGACCGGTTGATCTGCGGCGACGTGGGCTTCGGTAAGACCGAGGTGGCGCTGAGGGCCGCCTTCGTGGTGGCGATGAGCGGCCAGCAGGTCGCCGTCGTGGCCCCGACCACGCTGCTCGCGCGACAGCACTACAAGACCTTCTCCGAGCGCTTCGAGGGCTGGCCGGTGCGGGTGCGCCGCCTGTCGCGCCTGGTTCCGGCCAAGGAGGCCGCCGAGACCCGCGAGCAGCTCGCGAACGGGGAGGTGGAGATCATCGTCGGCACCCATGCGGTGCTGAGCAAGCAGGTCAGCTTCAAGAACCTCGGCCTGGTGATCGTCGACGAGGAGCAGCACTTCGGGGTGAAGCACAAGGAGAAGCTCAAGGAGCTTCGCGCCGACGTGCACATGCTGACGCTGACCGCCACGCCGATCCCGCGCACCTTGCAGATGTCGCTGTCGGGCATTCGCGAGATGTCGATCATCGCCACGCCGCCGGTCGACCGCCTGGCGGTGCGCACCTACATCACGCCGTGGGATCCGGTCGTCATCCGCGAGGCGCTGCTGCGCGAGAAGTACCGCGGCGGCCAGGCCTACTACGTCGCCCCGCGCATTTCCGACCTGCCGGATCTGGAGCGCTTCCTGCGCGAACAGGTCCCGGAGGTGAAGTTCGTGGTGGGTCACGGCCAGATGGCGCCGACCCAGCTCGAGGAGGTGATGAGCGCCTTCTACGACGGCCAGTACGACGTGCTGCTGTCGACCACGATCGTCGAGAGCGGCCTCGACATCCCGACCGCCAACACCCTGATCATCCACCGCGCCGACATGTTCGGCCTGGCTCAGCTCTACCAGCTGCGCGGCCGGGTCGGCCGGGCCAAGGCGCGGGCCTACGCCTACATGACCACGCCGTCCGAGAAGCAGATCACCTTCTCGGCGGAACGGCGCCTGAAGGTCCTGCAGTCGCTGGACAGCCTGGGCGCCGGCTTCCAGCTGGCCAGCCACGATCTCGACATCCGCGGCGGCGGCAACCTGCTGGGCGAAGAGCAGTCCGGCCACATCCGCGAGATCGGCGTCGAGCTCTACCAGCAGATGCTGGAAGACGCGGTCAACGAGCTGAAGACCCGCGCCGACGTGGACGCCGAGGCCATCGACCGGGGCTGGTCGCCGCAGATCAACACCGGCGCGGCCGTGCTGATCCCCGAGGACTATGTGCCGGACCTGAACGTGCGCCTGTCGCTCTACCGACGCCTGTCGGACGCCGAGAAGGCGCAGGATCGCGAGGCGCTGGCCGCCGAGCTCATCGACCGCTTCGGGCCATTGCCGCCGGAGGCCGGTCAGTTGCTGAAGGTCGTGGCCATCAAGGGCCTCTGCCGCGAGGCCAACGTCGCCAAGATCGACGTGGGGCCGAAGGGGGCCGTGGTCACCTTCCGCAATGACCAGTTCAAGAACGGCCTGGGCCTGGTGCAGTTCGTCCAGAAGAACCAGGTCGCCTGGCGCGTCCGTCCCGACCACAAAGTGGTTGTGAAGGGCGAATGGGAGACACCGGAACAGCGCCTGGGCGCCGCCGAGCGCATCCTCACCGAACTCGCGAAGCTCGCCGCCTGACCGTCCGCCTCCGGACGGATTGTCGCACTCAGAGAACGGCGTCCTTTGTTAAGTGGATAGCAAAGCCTGCTCGGCGAAGTTGCGAGGGTCCTTGGGGGGACCCTTTCCGCGATGCGTTTTCCGTCTCTGTCGTTGTCCCAGAAGCTGCTGGGCGGCTTGCTGGCGATCTCCCTTGCCTTCACGGCGGGTGGGACGGTCGCGGCCTTCTTCATGTTCCGCGATCGCGTGGAGCAGATGCGGGTCGCCGACCTCAAGCTCTATGTGGAACAGCGCACCAAGGCCGAGCAGGCGATCTTCGAAGAGGTGCGCACCAAGCACCTGTCCGCCACCCGGGCGCTGGAAGTGCGCCTGGCGACCCAGGACCCGAAACAGGCGGTGCGCGACTTCGACCGCTTCTTTCCCCTGCAGGCCGACGGCACCCGGCGCAGCAGCCCTGAGCTTGCGACCGGCGTTTCCGTGGGCGGCGACCGCCTCTATGGCCTCACCGCCTTCATCGCCAACGGCGCCCACGTCAGCGACGACGACAAGCGGCTGATGATGGCCATGACCTATGTCATCCGCGCCTCGGGCGAGGCCGACCGCGCGGGCTTCGACAACTTCTATTTCGCCGCCCCGTCCAACCGGCTGATCATGTTCACGCCGGACCACCCGGAGAAGATCAGCTTCTACAATCACGACGCCCCGGGGAATTTCGACCTGGGGCACGTCGACCTCGTGCAGATGAGCACGCCGAAGAGCAACCCTATCGGGGCGACCGGCTGCACCAAGCTCACGCCGCTCCTCACCGACCGCACCCACAAGTCGATGGTGTCGGCCTGCGTCACGCCGATCTATGTGCACGGCCGCTATCTGGGGACCTGGGCGGACACCATGCAGATGGGTTCGCACTTCCTGTCGGCGATGCAGGACACCGTGCCCGGCGCCACCAACCTGATCATCGACGAGCAGGGGTCGCTGATCGCCTATCCGGGTTTCGTGGCGACGAAGTACGTCACGGCGCCGGCGATCCGCGCCTATGAGGACAAGCTCAAGCTTCACGAGGTGGCCAAGGCGATCCGCGCCCACGGCCGCGAGTTCGGCGTCGTCCACAGTCCGGACGGAAAGCAACTGATCGCCTACGGCCATATCGACGCGCGCTGGTATTTCCTGATGACCCTGCCCAAGGCGGCGGTCGTGAAGGCGGCCTCGCAGTCGGCCTTGCCGCTGCTGGCGATCGGCTTCCTGGGCGCCTTGGCGCAGGCGGCGCTGATCCTCTTCTGGGCGCGCGGCCTGTTCGTGCGGCCGTTGGAATCCCTGGTGGCCGACGCCAAGGCCGGCGGTGAGGGCTCGACGTCCGGCCGGCTCGAGTCGCGCCGCGACGAGATCGGCGAACTGGCGCGGGCGCTGACCGCCGAGCGGGCGCGTTCCCTGGCCCTGACCAACGGCCTGGAAGACCGGGTGCGCGAGCGCACCGCCGAGCTCGATCGCGCGAACCAGGCCAAGTCCTCCTTCCTGGCGACCATGAGCCACGAACTCAGGACGCCGCTGAACGGGGTGGTGGCGCTTTCGCACCTGCTCGCCGAGCGTCAGACCCGTCCGGAAGACCGCGAAATGGCGGCGCTTATCATCTCCTCCGGTCGGCTGCTGGAGCAGGTGCTGACCGACATCCTCGACTTCTCGAAGATCGAGGCGGGCCAGTTGGCGCTGGACGAAGCCCCCTTCGACCTCGAGGTCTGCGTTCGCCGCGTCGCCGAGCTGCATCGCGCCGCGGCCGCAGCCAAGGGGTTGAAGCTCGAGTGGCGTGTGGCGGAAGACGCGATGGGCGGTGTCAATGGCGACGCCCTACGGATCACCCAGATCCTGTCCAACTTCCTATCCAACGCGGTGAAGTTCACCGAGACCGGTCAGGTGCTGCTGGAGGTCACTCGCAACGAAGATGGCGTGCGGTTCGCCGTTCGCGACAGCGGCATCGGTTTCGGGCCGGACGTCGGCGCGCGCCTGTTCCAGCGTTTCGAACAGGCGGACGTCTCGATCACCCGCCGGTTCGGCGGCACCGGGCTCGGCCTGGCGATCTGCGCCTCGCTGGCCCAGCTGATGGGCGGCCGCGTCTGGGCGGAGTCCCAGCCGGGCGTGGGATCGGCCTTCTTCGCCCAGTTGCCGCTGCCGACCGTCTGCGTACAGTCGGAGACTGAAACGCAGGGTGAGGAAGAGACGGGCGCGGCGCTCGCCGGCTGCCGCGTGCTGCTCGCCGAGGACCACCCCGTGAACCAGCGCGTGGTGGCGCTGATCCTGGAGCCGTTGGGCGTCGAGCTGACCGTCGTCGAGGATGGGGCCCAGGCTATCGAGGCCGCGTCGGCCGGCCGCTACGACATGATCCTGATGGACCTGCACATGCCGAACGTCGACGGCCTGACGGCGATGCGCGCCATCCGCGCGGCTGAGGCCGAGCGTGGGGCGCCGCGCACGCCGATCGTGGCGCTCACCGCCGACGCCCTGGCGGAGCACGTGGCGGCGAGCCGCGCGGCCGGCGCTGACCATCACCTGGCCAAGCCGATCAAGCCGGAGGCGCTGGTGGACATCCTGGCGGACGTCCTGACGGCTTCTTCCGAAGCCGACGAGCGGCTGGCGGTCTAGGTCTTCGGCCGGGGCGGCCCGTTCGCGCGGGCCTGCGCAAGCAGCTGGCTGGCGCGCAGGAAAATCTCCAGGCGCTGGGCGCAGACCAGGCCGACCGACATCACCAGCAGCGCATCGGCAAGCGGTGGGCCCCAGACGCCGAGCGGGCCATTGGCCTGGGCCGCATAGGTCCGGATGAGCGTCCGCAGCACCAGGATGCCCATGATCACCAACATGCCGATCGGGGAGGCGCGGCTGGTCAGCTCATGCGTGGCCGGATCGACCGTGATGTTGGTGAACCGCGCCCGCCACCAGCCGAGCAGGGCGCCGACGATCAAGGCCGCGATGTCGAAGCCGATAGAGACGGGTGTGAACTGCGGCCCGCGGCCCAGGGCGGCCGCCGCCTGGCTTTCGCCCCAGAAGGCCAGGCCGATCAGCAAGATGATGACGACCGGCGCGATCCACATGGCCTCGATCCGCAACCGCCGGGCGCGGGAATTCCGCAGGATGACCAGCCCCATGGCGATGACGATCGGGATCAGCGTCGCCCAGGGCGACGGGGTCGCGGCGGTCGGGGGCATCAGCTCGCTTTCAGACCATGGGCTTTGGCTGCGGCCTCTTCCAGGGCGCGGCCGGCCGACTCTGCGGAGGTCACCGGGGCGACGCCCAGGTCGAACTCCACCACGAAGGGGGAATTGCCTTCGCCCGCCTCGAAAGCGGTGCAGCCGATCACCGCGGCGATCCGTTCGCCGGCCAGCCGGCCGTTCGGTCCAGGCGTGTTGGGCAGGGCGAGCGCGAAGACCTCGGGGCCGAGGCGCGCGGCGGTGTCCTCAACGCGGACCAGGCGGCCGACCATGGAGCCGATCTGCGGAATGGCGCGGTCCAGCCAGCCGGACGCGCGGGCGGTCTTCAACTCCGGCTTGTCGGCCACCTTCAGCACGCAGACGCTGAGCGCGCGGTTGCGTTGCTTTGCGGCCTGGGCCAGGCGGCCAAGATGTGCGGCGAACAGGTCGCGGGTGAACAGGCCGGTGGCGGCGTCCATCAGGCCGGAGTTGCGCGCCTGCTCCAGGGCCGCGCGCACGCCCATCTGGCGGCGATAGCTGCGGGCGAGCTCGATGATCCGCCGCGCCGTCTCGCTTTCCGGCGTCTCGGGCGAGGCGACGTCCGACAGTCCGCGATGGAAGGCCTCCGAAGTCGTGACGTAGGTTTCCTTGCGCATGTAGAGCAGGGCGGGCGTGTGATAGAGGCGGGTGTTGCGCCGCAGGCCCGCGGCGATGCTCAGCGCCTCCTGCGGGTTGTCGCCGGCCCAAAGCACCACGGCGTCGAAGATCCGCTCATGCAGATAGTCGAAGGCGGTGTAGGCGGTGAAAGCGCCGACCACGTCGGCGCCGTTGCGCAGCAGGGCGTTGGAGAGCGCCAGGAACTGGGGTGCGGGCTCGCCGATGGCCAGCACCCGGTAGGGGCTGACGTCATGCTCCGGCGCGGCCAGAGTGCGGCCGAACTCCGCGAAGGTCTCGTTCATGAGCTCGAATTCCTCCTCGGCGACCGCGGTGCGCACCAGGGTCTCCAGGCGCATGGCGGCCTGGGCCGGATGCAGCGGCGCGGCCAGGGTCACGTCGAAGCCGTAGGTCTCCAGGATCGGGTCGGGGTCGCCGATGGCGATCACCGGCAGCCGGCGCGGCGCGCAGGCGGCCTTCAGGCGGCGCGCCATGTGCAGGCCCTCTTCGCCCACACCTTTCAGGTCGATGATCGCGCCTTCGATCTGCAAGTCGGTGATGGCGGTCACCGCCGCGGCCCGGCTGCGCGCCGTAATGGTGCGCCAGCCCAGCCGGTCCAAACCCTCGGCGAGCGGTCCCGCCAGGGTGTCGTCGCGCGCGACAATCAGAATGCGCGCCTGGACGCCCGCCGTCATCTAGTCCCTTCCTCTCCACCCGGTCCGGCTCGTAAAGCTGAGCTGGTTAGGTGACTCAAGTCCGACCACCATAGACGGGCACCCTAAAGAGCGACAGACGCTGAAGGGTTAAGGAGGTTGAAGATGGGCGCAAGTCTGCAAGGCCAGGTTGCGGTGATAACTGGCGCATCCGGTGGCTTAGGCGCCCATTTCGCCACGGTCCTGGCCCGGGAGGGCGCCGCGGTGGCGCTGACGGCGCGGCGGCTCGAGATGGTGGAGGCTCTGGCGGGCGAGTTGGCGGGGCAGGGCCATCAGACCATGGCGCTGCGCCTGGACGTCGGCGACCCCGCGGCCATCGGCCCGGCCTTCGATGAGATCGAGGCGGGACTGGGCCCGATCTCCATCCTGATCAACAACGCCGGCGTCAGCGGCGCCGGCATGGCGCTGGAGATGACGCGGGAGACCTTCGACCAGACCTTCGACGTCAACGTGCGGGGCGTCTATTTCGCGGCTCAGGAAGCGGCCAAGCGGATGATCGCCTCCGGCGTCGCCGACCGCGAGGCCGGCCGGATCGTCAACATCGCCTCGGTGGCGTCGGTCACCAACCTGCCGGGCCTTTCGGTCTACTGCGCGTCGAAGGCGGCGGTGGCGATGATGACCAAGGCCATGGCGCGCGAGTGGGCGCGGCGCGGCATCGCGGTCAATGCCTTGGGTCCGGGCTATGTGCTGACCGACATCAACGCCGACTGGTTCGAAACGGAAGGCGGCGCCGCCCAGCTTAAGCGCTTCCCCAAAAGGCGGCTGATGGACGCCTCGGACCTGGACGCGGCGCTATTGATGCTGGCCGGTCCGGCCGCCAAGGCGATCGCCGGCCAACTGATCCTGGTGGACGACGGACAGACGCTGCCGGGCGGCGGCTAAACGCCCGGGGGCGACCCCTATTGGCTAACCCCGGGGCAGGGCGCTTTACTCTCGCGTCAAGAAGCAGGGAGTGAAGCTATGCGCCAGGGACCGTTGACCGGATTGAAGGTGGTGGAATTCGCCGGGATCGGGCCAGGGCCGTTCTGCGGCATGCTGCTTTCCGACCTGGGCGCCGACGTGGTGCGGATCGACCGCAAGGGTTCCGGCCGCGGCGCGCCCAGCGATATCACCTCGCGCGGACGCCGCTCCGTGGCGCTGGACCTGAAGGACCCCAAGGCCATCGAGGCCTGCCTGAAGCTGATGGAGAAGGCCGACGCCATCATCGAGGGCTTCCGTCCTGGGGTGATGGAGCGGCTGGGCTTGGGGCCCGAAGTGGCGCTGAAGCGCAATCCGAAGCTGGTGTTCGGCCGGATGACCGGCTGGGGCCAGACCGGGCCTTACGCCAACGCGGCCGGTCACGACATGAACTACATCGCCATCACCGGCGCGCTGCATGCGATCGGCACGGCGGACAAGCCTGTGCCGCCGCTGAACCTAGTGGGGGATTTCGGCGGGGGAGCGCTCTACCTCGCGTTCGGCCTGCTGGCCGGCGTGATCCATGCCCGCGAGACCGGCCAAGGGCAGGTGATCGACTGCGCCATGAGCGACGGCGCGGCCTCGCTGATGGCTATGTTCTACGGCTTCAAGGCGTCTGGCATGTGGAAGGAGGCGCGGCGGCAGAACCTGCTGGATGGCGGCGCCCACTTCTACGACACCTATCAGTGCGCCGATGGAAAGTGGGTCTCCATCGGCTCCATCGAGCCTCAGTTCTATGCCCTGCTGCTGGAGAAGACCGGGATCACGGACCCAGATTTCGCGCGCCAGATGGACCGGTCCGCCTGGCCGCAACTTCGCGAGAAGCTGGCGGCGGTGATCTCCAGGAAGACCCAGGCCGAGTGGACCGAGATCATGGGCGCCACCGACGTCTGCTTCGCGCCGGTCCTCGATCTCGATGAGGCGCCCAAGCACCCGCACAACGCCGCGCGCCAGACCTTCGTGGAGGTCGGCGGCGTCACCCAGCCCGCGCCCGCGCCGCGATTCTCCGCCACGCCGGGAAAGATCCAGGGGCCGCCGCCCGCCATAGGCGGCCACAACCGCGAGGCCCTGGCCGATTGGGGCTTCTCGCCCTCGGAGATCGCCGCCTTGGAGGGCTCGGACACACTGGTGAAGGATTCTGTTTCCTGACGCCTCTGTTCAGGTTGGGTTCAGCCGCCGGCTCCCAAATTGGCCCCAGGTTGTTCGGCGCGCTCTCCCGTCCCTCGAAGCGTCGGACGATCTGATGGAACGACACGCCCATCGGCGGCGCGCCACCCTCAACCGGTGGCGCGCCGTTTCCATTTGGCGCCGAAAATAGGGCGAGCGGGGCGCCCGCTCGCTCCAGCAGCGCTGTGCGTACGCAAGGCCTTCGAAACCTGTCCGGACGGAGTTCCGGTCTGCGCATCATATGACGGGATTTGCAAATACGCTCGAGAGGCGAATGCTGAAGCTTGGCAATATATAACGCCTTGAAAACCTCCAGGTTTAAGCAAGCGCGACCGTGCGAAATCCGCGTTATTCATCGCCGCCCGGACGATTTTTGAATTGGGGCGGAACTACGTCACCCGATCTTAGTTCTGAGACCACTGACCGCGGCAAACGTCGTCGGTTCCGGTGAGGCTATCGTAAAAGGAAGGGCTGGGCCCATGAGTATTAATACCAAGCTTGGTTTGGTTGCGGCCGTCGCGAGTTTGGCGGTTGCTGGGGGGGCAAGCGCTACCACTTTCATCATGCCGTGGACCACGTCGTCGACCGGCGCGATCTCCGTCGCCATCGGTGACGACGGTCTGAGCAACCCGGGCGGCAGCACTGACCCGGTGAACGGCAATTCGACCCACACCTATAATTCGTCGACGGGCGTGTTCACGGATACCTTCGACTTCTTCCTGCCGACGGGCTTCGCGGGGGCCTCGGCCATCACCACGATCTCGGGCGTGGCGACGAACGACCTGAACTTCACGAACATCAGCTTCAACGGCGTGAGCGGCACCACGGCCACCGGCGGCGGCACCTCCACGGCCCACGTCGACCTGCAGCCGATCACGGCCGGCGGCGAGCAGCATCTCGTGATCTCGGGCAACGGCGGCGGCGCCGCGACCTTCGGCGGCACCGTCAGCTTCGTGCTGGCCAACGCCGGGGTTCCGGAACCCACCTCGTGGGCGCTGATGATCCTCGGCTTCGGCGGGGCGGGCGCGCTCCTCCGCCAGCAGCGTCGTCGCGCGTTCGCCTGAACGCTCGCGACAAGCTCGACATGGGACCCTGGCCTCTTTGCTGAGGCCAGGGTCCTTTGCCGTCAGGCGTTGGCCTTGGGCGCGTTCGCAGCCTGCTGGTCGCGCCAGGCCTGCTCCTTGGCGATCTCCTCCGGTGTGGCGACGCCGGCGAAATCTTCCGGCTCAAAGAAGGGACGCAGCTCCAGATCGAAAGGCCGGTCCGCCTCGGTGGGCGCCTGTTTGGCCCAGTCGATCGCCTCCTGCAGCGAGCCGACCTGCCACAGCCAGTAGCCGGCGATCAGTTCCTTGGTCTCTGTGAACGGGCCGTCGGTGACCGTCGCCTGGCCGCGGACGATATGCACCCGCGCGCCCTTGGCGCTGGACTGGAGGCCCGCGCCGTCGAGCATGACGCCGGCGGCGATCAGTCTGTCGTTGTACTCGCCCATGGCGGCGACCAACTCGGGGCTCGGCATAGCGCCCGCCTCGGACTCAGGATTGGCTTTCACGATCACCATGACGCGCATTTCGGGCTCTCCTCGAAATTTCCGACCGGGCCCAAGCCCCGGCCTCCACCTGGAGGACGAGCCAACCGCGCCCGGGCCGACAGGTCGAGCGGATTTCTTGCGGCCGCGCCTTGCGCTCGGCGAGATTCCGCCCGCACCCTGACCGTCCATGCCGGCCGACAGGCGCATTTCCCGCCCGCAGACCCTTCGCTGGGATCCGCTCCACTGGCTGATCATCGGCCTGCGCACCCTGTGGCGATCGCTGACGCGCCTGTGGGGACGCGACGTGATGCTCTACACGGGCGGCGTCTCCTTCTTCAGCCTGCTGGCGATCTTCCCGGCGCTGGCGATCCTGGTCACCCTGTTCAGCCTGTTCTCCAACCCCTCGCAGGCCGAGCGACTGGGAGAGCTACTGGCTGACGTGATCCCGGAGGGCGCCCGAGGCCTTGTGCAGCAGGAGCTGGTGCGGCTGGCCTATGCGCCCCACGTGGCGATGAGCGCCCAGGGGATCGTGGCTCTGGCCATCGGCCTCTATGCCGCCCACCGCGGCTTCAAGGCCATGCTGGCGGGGTTGTCGTTCATCCACGACGAGGACGAGCCGATGGGCTTCGTCGGCTTCAACCTGCTGGCCCTGGCGGTATTGGTCGCCACCTTCGCCCTGCTCAGTGTCGTGTCAGCGGTCTTCCTGGGCCTGCGGGTGATGAGCTCGACCTTCGAGCTGCGACCGCTGCAGGGCGTCTCCTGGCTGGTCAGCGAATGGACCTGGACCAGCGCCTCGCTGACCCTAGGCCTCGCCTTCGTCTATCGCTGGGCTATGTCGCGGCGGCCGGTCGGCTGGCGGGCCTCGCTGTTGGGCGGGGTCATCGCGACCGGCCTGTGCCTATTCGCCTCCTGGGCGACGGCCTTCTATGTGCACGATGTGGCCCACCTCGGCGCGACCTACGGCTCGATCGCCACGGTCGTGCTGTTCCTGATCTGGCTGTCTTGGAATGTGAACGCGATCTTCTTCGGCGGCGCGCTGGCGACTGAGGTGGAGCTCGTGCTGGAAAACCTCGGCGACAGCTAGGCGCGTTTGGTCACCAGGAAGCTGAAGCCCTCGGCGGTCTCGTCGCGCGCCAGGATCTCGGCGCCGATCTCGGCGGCGAAGTGCGGCACGTCGATGCGGGCCATGGGATCGTCCGCCAGCAGCCGCACCGCTGCCCCGGCCGGCGCCGTCTCAAGCGCCTTGCGCAGGCGCAGCGTCGGCACCGGGCAGCGGTGTCCACGGGCGTCGACCAGGATCTCGGGGCTCGGCATGGGCGCGGCATACACCGCGCCTTCGGCCTTGGGGAGCGGGCAAAGGAAAGGGCGCGGACCGGCCGAGCCGATCCGCGCCCTGGTGTACCTTGTCGAACCTCGACGCCTACTTCGGCGGCGGGGTCGTGGTGCTGGTGCTGTTGGCGCCGCCCGCGCTGTTCGGGGTCGTCGTGGTGGTGGTCGCCGAGCCATCCGGGTTGGTGGTCGTCGAGGTCGCCGAACCGGCCGGCGCGCCCGGGGTGGGCGTGGTGGTGGTCGTGGCGGTCGCCGCGCTGTCCGCGGCCGGGGCCGCGGCGGTCGACGTGTCATCCGCCTTTTTGCTGCAACCGGCGAGCCCAAGGCTCAGCGCGGCGATCGCGGCGCCGGCGGCGAGCAGTCCGGTGTGCGTGAATTTCGACATTTGGCAGGTCTCCCTATCGATCTCGATACGAGCGGCGGGCCGAGATAGGCCCCCGAACCCCATCAACAGACGGTTTCCCGGTCCGGTTCCCGATTTCGTGATGGAACCGGTGGATTAATCGCCGGGCCTATCGGGGGGACGCCGCGCCGGCGGCGACCGTCCCCGCCGCGACCCCCGGTGCCGCCGCCACCGGCGCCGCCGAGATGGGCGCGGCCCCGGAGGGTC
>JAFEDM010000052.1 GCA_018241625.1 Pseudomonadota bacterium
CAGGGCCGGCGCCTCGGTCTCGCTCATCACTTCTTCCGGAACTGGTCGAGGGAGACGATCTTGGCCTCGCCGTCGCCGGCGGGCGCGGCGGCCGGCGGGTCCGCCTCCGCCTCGAGTTCCTCGGCCTTGGCCTCGCCGGCCGGCGCCTCGAACTGCAGCAGGAACTGCACACTGGGATCGTAGAAACGGGTGACCGCAGCATAGGGCACCGAGAGGCGCTTCGGCTGACCGCCGAACTGCAGGGTCACGGAGAAGAAGGTCTCGCCCGGCGCCAGGTCCCAGTACTGGTGCTGCAGGACGATGGTCATTTCGTCCGGATACTTGCCCAGCAGGTCCGGCGGGCCCGAGACGCCCGGGGCGTCGGTCTTGAAGGTGATGTAGAAGTGGTGAGCCCCCGGCAGGCCTTCCGGCGCCGCGGCGCGTTTGAGCGCGGCCTTCACGACCCCGCGCAAGGCGTCCTGGGCCATGGCCTCGTAGCGCATCAAATCCTGGGCCGGCGGATCCTGGGCCATGAACACTCCAATGAACGACGGCGCGGACCCTAACCCCAAGGCCAGCCACCGCAAAGCTCTTGTTCAGCCCGTAACCCTCAACGCGGAGCCCGCCGATTTGGCGCGCAGATCGGCGCGGATTTTTGTGGATTCGGTGGGCGGCTTCGGTTGGCAGGCGCCGCCAGATCTTTGCTTGGAGAATGGAGGACGCCGGCGCCGCGAGAGATAGGTGGAGGACTTCTGTTGGCAGGCGTCCCCGCTCTCGACGTGAAAGAACGGCGGCGCCGGTCACGATGTGGATGGGTGGGCGGCTTCTGTTGGCAGGCGCCGCCAGATCTTTGCTTGGAGAATGGAGGACGCCGGCGCTGTGGGAGATAGGTGGAGGACTTCTGTTGGCAGGCGTCCTCCGGGCCCCGCCTAAGGATCTGAACCCCTAGGACTTAGATTGAGACTGGTCGCACCGCTTACGCGGCGAGACGGACGTCTCCAGCGAAGTTATCGTTCGCAGTTAGTTTAAAGACCCGGAGCGGTGGGTCATGCCGAGAGAAAGCAACACCTTTACACGTCTGTCGATGCTGATCGGCCCCTCACAAATCCGGCGATAACCCGGGAAGAGATTGGTGGAGCCGCCGGGAATCGCACCCGGGTCCAGTCCGCTTATTACGTGCGCGTTTATCTCCATAGACAGGGCGAACCCTGACGTTCGCAATATAGGGGCGAGGCGTTACGAAATGAAGTCCGCGCTGGCGCGCGACGCCGTCGCGAACAGGCGCAATCCATTCGCGAAGCGTGGACGGCGGGACGTTTTGCGCCAATCGCCGCGCGGGTTTCGTGAGCGGCCTTAGGGACGGAAGGCCTGGCGGCTAGGATTTCAGCCGTCAGTTTTCGTTGGAGAATTCCCGTGAAGGACCTCGTACACGCCGTCCGTCCCCTGGTTTCGGATTTCCTCGCGACCATCGTCTTCGCCATCCTGATCGCCCTGCATCTGGACGTGCGGACCGCCACCGGCGCCGCCCTGCTGGTGGGCGTGGGCCAGGTGGTTTTCCAGAAGGCCACGCATCGCCCCGTGGAGCTGTTGCAGTGGGCCTCGCTGTTCCTGGTCGTGGTGTTCGGCGGCCTGGGCATGATGACCAACGACCCGCGCTTCCTGATGGTGAAGCCGTCCGTCATCTATGTCGCCGTGGGCGTGGTGATGCTGAAGCGCGGCTGGATGGTCCGCTACCTGCCTGATGACGCGGTGGAACTGGTCAGCGACCTGATGATCCGCTGGGGCTATGCCTGGGCCGGCCTGATGTTCGTGACCGCGATCGCCAACGGCGTGATCGCCTGGACGTCTCCCGCCTGGTGGCCCGCCTTCGTCGCGGTCTTCCCGGCGGCCTCCAAGATCGGCCTGTTCGCCGTCCAGTTCGGCAGCATGAAGGTCATCGGCCATCGCCGCTATCGCCGGCGGATGGCGGCCCAGGCTGAGGCCGCGGAGCCTACCGTGGCGCCGGCGCTGCCGGCGGCCCGCGCCGCCTAGAGGACCTCGACCCCGCGCTGGATGGAGAGCACGCCGGTGCGGGAGATCTCCACCAGCCCCAAGGGGCGCATCAGGTCGGCGAACTTGTCGATCTTCGACGGCGCGCCGGTCAGCTCGAAGACGAAGCTCTCGTGGGTGGTGTCGATCACCCGGGCGCGGAAGATGTCGGCCACCCGCAGGGCCTCCACCCGATCGGGGCCGGTTCCCTTCACCTTGATCAGCGCCAGCTCGCGCTCCAGGCCGTTGGGGTCGCGGGTCACGTCCTGCACATGCCGCGTGGAGACCATCTTGGTCAGCTGCGCCTCGATCTGCGCCAGCACCGCGGGCGTGCCGCGGGTCACGATGGTCACCCGGCTGGTGTGGGCGTTGTGATCGGTCTCGGCGACCGTCAGGCTCTCGATGTTGTAGCCGCGCGCCGCGAACAGCCCGACCAGCCGGTGCAGCACGCCCGGCTCGTTGTCCACCAGCACCGCGAAGGTGGCCAGGTTCTCCACCTCCTCCGAATGGGCGAGGTCGTAGACGGAGGCGGGTTGGCCAGAGGACTGGGCGGTGTCGGTCATGGGGCCCTTATAGCGCCGCCGCGTCCTGCTGCCAGTACGCTGTCATGAGCGCGGGCCTAGGGTCGCGCCTGTCGAATTTGCGCCCGGCGGCGCGTCTTTGTCACGGGCCTGGCGCCGGACCGTCACAAGGGCGGCGGAGGATCGGGCGCAGCAGCAGAAGGACGCTCATCATGACGACGCAGGATGTGGCCAACAATCTGGTGACGATGTGGAAGGCCGGCGAGTTCATTGAAGCCGGTGAGAAATACTGGGCCGACGATGCGATCAGCATCGAGCCCTTTGCCCCGAATGGCGGCGACACGACGATGCGCGGCAAAGAGGCGCTGCGCGGCAAGGGCGAATGGTGGGAGGGCGCCCACGAGGTGCATGGCGTCGAGGTGGAGGGCCCGTTCGTCAACGGCGACCGCTTCGTGGTCCGCTTCAAGATGGACGTGACCCAGAAGGACAACGGCCAGCGCTTCACCATGGACGAGACCGCCCTCTACACCATCAAGGACGGCAAGATCGCCGAAGAGGCCTATTTCTACGGCGGGATGTAGGTCCTAGGCGTCGCCCACAGGAAGATAGAGTTCCCGTTGCAGGGGCCGCAGACTTTCGTCGTACTGCGGCTCCCACGGGACGTGGCCGTTGGCGTCAGTGATCACGAGCTGAAAGGCGGTGATGGGTCCCTTCCCGGGAGCGAGGATCATCGCAAAGTCCTCAGCCAATCCCAGCCAGGGGTTCTCCGGGTCGCCGTCGTACAGCCGGGTAGCGTGCACCTCCCGCCAGATCAGCGGATGCTCGAACTCATCGGGCCGCCACGGCTCGCCGTCACGCATGACGAGCTTGCCGGATTTGAGATCGCTGTAGATCGCGTGAAAGATCGAGTTCGCCGACGCCATCGGAACATCGAACACGATGACCTCCGGCGCGCCCAGCGTGCTGTGGAAACCGATCGTGTAGGCCCAGGTCGGCGCGTTTTGATAGTCGCCGACATAGATGGCTGTCCAACCATGGCGGCGGACGCGCCGTTTCGTATCTCGATGATGAAGGTTTCGCATAAAGCTGTCGAACATCGGTCACTCCCAGAACATTTGGAGAACATCTAGGGCCGGTTGTCAATGGCGAAGCTATCGTTCGCGCTAGCGGCCTCCGTCCGGCCCTATGACGGCGTGATCTCCAAGGCTCTGTGATCCTGCGTCGCTTGCGACCCGGCGGCTTGTCCTCATCATAGGGCCATGTCGTCGTTCCGCATGCCGCAGAACCTCTCCACCGGCCTCCGCTACGAGACCGGCGAAAGCGTGCTGCATCACGAGATCGCCCAGGAGCAGGCCGCCTCGCTGGGTCGCATGGGCCGCAAGTGCGAGGCCGCGCTGGCGGCGCTGCGGGCGCACGAGGGCGACGACCGCGCTGAAGTCCTGGCCGCCGCCGCTGACGCCGTCTGGTGCTTCCTGGTGCAGCGTGAGGTCATGGGCCTGCGCGATCGCGCCCAGTTGATCGCGGACTATAGAATTCCGCGTGAAGTCCTGGCGCGACTCGGAGTGCGATAGATTTTTGGGCGACTCCCGGTCTCCGATATTTATCTTCGACTGTCGGGAACCCGACACTGGAACCTTTGCCTTGGCTTGAGGCTTTAGCTCCACAAAGGGGAGATCAAGCTTCACTAGGCGTTTTACTTGCTTAGGGCTGGGCTTCCCCTAGCGTGGGGGCAATGATCAGCACGATCCATCGGCGGCTTCGCGAAGAAACGCGGGCGCAACATGAGCGTCTGGAGGCGCGAGCCGACATCCTGGGCCGTATCGCCTCGCCCGCCGGGCGGCGCGACGTGGTCGCGCGTTTCCATCGGCTGCACGCCGATGTCGAGGCGGCCGCCGGGCCGTGGGTCAGCGACCTGGACGGGCTGGACTATGAGGCGCGGCGGCGCACGGGCGTACTGGACCGCGATCTGGCCGACCTCGGCGTCCGGCCGTCCGCCCGCGACTCAGACCGCGCGCCGAAGGCGGCCTGCATCGGCGAGGCGCTGGGGCTGGTCTATGTGCTGGAAGGCTCAACCCTCGGCGGTCAGGTGATCCGGCGCGAGGCGCTGGCCAAGGGCGGCGACCTGAAGGGCCTGTCCTTCCTCGATCCC
>JAFEDM010000530.1 GCA_018241625.1 Pseudomonadota bacterium
GCGTTCCCGAAGACGATCCTGCGGTTCCGCAACGACCGCGCGGCGGCGACGGTGGGGCTCGACACCCTGACCGACGACGAGTGGATCGGCCATTTCGGCCGGTTCGAACCGCTGCCGGGCAACCTCGATCCGCCGCTGGCGCAGCGGTATCACGGCCATCAGTTCCGGGTTTACAACCCCGAGCTCGGCGATGGCCGGGGCTTCACCTTCGCCCAGATGCGCGAGGCCGGAACGGGTCGGCTGCTGGACCTCGGGACCAAGGGCTCGGGGCGGACGCCCTGGTCGCGGTCGGGCGATGGGCGGCTGACGCTGAAGGGCGGGGTGCGCGAGGTGTTGGCGACGGCCATGCTGGAGGCGCTGGGCGTGCCCACCTCGCGCTCGTTCAGCCTGATCGAGACCGGCGAGGACCTGGAGCGCGGCGACGAGCCCAGCCCGACGCGCTCGGCGGTGCTGACGCGCCTGTCGCACAGCCACATCCGTTTCGGCAGCTTCCAGCGGCACGCCTTCTTCGAGCGGCCGGACCGGATCGGCGCCCTCGTGGACCATGTGGTCGCCCACTACGTCCCGGAGATCGAAGGCGCGAACGACCGGGCGCGCGCGCTGTTCGAAGTGGCGGTGTCGCAGACCGCCCGGCTCTGCTCGCGCTGGATGGCGGCCGGTTTCGTGCACGGGGTGCTGAACACCGACAACATGAACATCACCGGCGAAAGCTTCGACTACGGGCCCTATCGCTTCCTGCCGAAGAACGATCCGAACTTCACGGCCGCCTATTTCGACCATGCGGGGCTCTATGCCTTCGGCCGCCAGCCGGAGGCGGTGTTCTGGAACCTGCAGCAACTGGCCGGCGCGCTTTCGCTGGTGACCGACGCCGATGGGCTGGTGGCGGCGCTGAACGGCTTCGCCTTCGCCTACCGGGCGGAGCTGACGGCGGCGATGCTGATGCGCCTGGGCCTGGCGCCGACCGGCGGCGAGGACGACGCGCAGCTTGTGCAGGCGGCGTTCAAGGCCATCGCGGAAGGGGGCGCTGAGGACGGTGAGCGGCTGCGCTGGGAGCCGTTCTTCTTCGACTGGTTCTGCGGCAACGAGGACCGCGCGCTCTCGGGCCCGCGCGGCGATATCTACGCCCGCGACGACTTCGCCGATTTCCGCGCCCGGCTGCGGAGCTTTGCGGCCGAGCGGCCGGAGCGGCTCGCCGATCCCTGGTTCGCCCAGCCGGAGCCGGAGGAGCTGCTCTACGACCAGATCGAGGCGCTGTGGGCGCCGATCGCCGGCGCCGACGACTGGTCCGCCTTCCACGCCAAGCTGGCGGGGATCGAGCGGGCGCGAGTCGCTTGGAGCTTGTCGGCCTAGGTCGGGCTCTCGGCGGCGGCGCGCACCGGCCCGGGCCGTGAAGCCCATTGCGCCAGGACGACGCCGGCCAGGGCGACCACCGCGCCCACGGTCTGCAGCGGCCCCAGCGCCTCGCCGAACAGCAGCAGGCCGGCATAGGTCGCGACCACCGGCTGCACCAGCACGACCACCGAGGCGAGCGAGGTCGGCAACCGGCCCAGGCCCCAGGCGATGGAGCCCTGCCCCGCCACATGCACCACGCCCAGGCCGATGCAGGCGGCGAGCCCGGCCGCCGTGGTCGGCAGGATCCGTTCGTGGAGCAGGAGCGCGGTGACCAGCAGCAGCGGCGCGCCGGTGGCGCTGGACCAGAACATCAGCCGGTTGGTGGGCTCGGTCTTGCGCGCCTCGCTGATGGTCAGGAAATAGAGCGCGTACCAGAAGGCGGTGGTGAGCGAGAGCGCGTCGCCCAGCGGTGCGTTCAGCACCGGCGTTCCGGCACCCTTGCCGATCCCCATCAGCCAGGCGCCGGCCACCGCCACCGCCATGGCGGCCAGGAACGAGAGCCGCGGCCGCTGCTTCAGGAACACCCAGGCGAAGACGGTCACCACCACCGGCGTCAGGTTCGACAGCACCGTGGACGCGCCGACCGAGGTGTATTTGATCCCGTAGTGCCAGAAGCCGAGGTCGAGGGCGAACATCAGCCCGGCCAGCAGCAGGATCCGCTTCGGCTTTCCGACCCCGCCGGTGTTGGTCCGCGCCAGGATCGCCAGCAGGGGCAGGGCGGCGGTCAACCGCCAGAAGCCGGCCGCGGCGGGACCCGTGCCGGTGAGCCGCACCAGGATGCCCGAGAAGCCGATCACGCAGGCGCCGAACACCAGCATGGCGACGGCCGCCACCCGCCCGTGCTGCGCCGCCTCGTCCTTCGTCGCCTCAGCCAAAACCCAACTCCGTGCGCAGCGCCCGCGGCGTCATACCCGAGGCGCGCAGTTCGCGCAGCGTCTGGGCGCGGTCGCGTTTCGCATAGCGCCTGCCGTCCGGCCCGGTCAGCAGGCCGTGGTGGCGATAGACCGGCGTCGGCAGGGCCAGCAGGGCCTGCAGCAGGCGCTGGACATGGACCGCCTCGAACAGGTCCTGGCCGCGGATGACGTGGGTGATCCCCTGGCCGGCGTCGTCAACCACCACGGCGAGGTGGTAGGCCACGCCCACATCCTTGCGAGCCAGCACCACGTCGCCGCCGAGCTCCGGACGGGCCTGGATCAGGCCGTACTCGCCGTTGGGGCCTTGCCCTTCTTCCGTGAAGACGAGGTGATCGAACCCGCCCAGCGCGCGCCGGGCGGCGTCGAGCGACAGGCGCCAGGCATAGGGCTCGCCGGCCTCCACACGACGTTCCTCCTCGTCCGGCGGCAGGGGATGACCGCGGAAGGCTTCCATGGCCCCGTGCGGCGCCTGTTCGATGGCCTCGGCGATCTCGCGGCGGGTTCGGAAGCAGCGATAGGTCAGGCCGCGCTCGGAAAGGTCGCGCAGGGCCGCGCCGTAGTCGGCCATGTGGTCCGACTGGCGACGGACGGGGTGTTCCCAGTCGAGGCCCAGCCACGCCAGGTCCTCATAGATCGCCGCCTCGTATTCCGGCCGGCAGCGGGTCCGGTCGATATCTTCAATTCGAAGGATGAAGCGGCCGTTCGCGGCGCGGGCGGCTTCGAAGGCGCAGAGCGCCGAATAGGCGTGGCCCCGGTGCAGGTAGCCGGTCGGCGAGGGGGCGAAGCGGGTGACGAAGGCGCCGGTCACCCGGCGGGTCCTAGCCCTAGCGGAGGTGTCCGGCCAGCCCCAGACGCTTGAAGACGGCGCGGAAGAACTCGACCTCGCCGCCGAGCGCGGCCTTCAGGTGCTCGAACTGCTTGAAGTTGGCCATCTCGGCCAGGCCGTGCGCGGAGCACCAGGCGGCGGTGGTGGCGAGCTCCAACTCCTGGAGATCATTGGGGTTGGCGCCCGCGTCGATGAAGGTGTCGCGCACCTTGCAGTAGGCGCTGTCGCCGCCGCCATCGACCTCCACCGGAAAGTCTTCCTTGTCGCGGGCGGTGTCGTACATGACCCGGTAGATCGCCGGGTTCTGGCGGGCGAAGCAGACGTAGGCGACGCCGATCTCATCGAGGGCCTCGGCCGGGTTCGCGGCTTCGGCGCGGGCCTTGGCGATGGCGTTGTCCAGCATGGTCCAGCCTTCGGCGGCCACGGCGTCGAGCAGCTCGCTCTTGTCCTTGAAGTGGTGGTAGGGCGCCGCCGGGCTGACGCCGGCCTCGCGCGCCACCGCCCGGAGCGACAGGGCGCTGGGGCCTTCGGTCTCAAGCAGGCGGGTCGCGGCGTCGATCAGGGCGCGGCGGAGATCGCCGTGGTGATAGGGCCGGGACTCGGCGGCTTGAGTGTTGCTCATCGCTTCCTACCTTACAGGGCGATCTTGGCGCCGTAAAGATATCTTGACAGCGCTTAGATCGATGCTATCTTAGCATCATTAAGATAAGAACAAGCCCAACTCCTTCTCAGCAAAAAACGGGGGATACGGGCCAACTCAGAAGGTGTGTGTCATGTCTCTCGCTCGTTTTTTTGACCGTCTCGCCCCGGCCGCCCTCATGGTGATGGGCGTCTCGCTCGCCGCGGCCTTCGCGAACGTCGCCGGCGTCTAACCTCCCCAAAGCCAGACGCTACGGCCAGAAGGGCCTCCCGCACGGGAGGCCCTTTTTCGTGGCCGCGCTAGGAACGAGGTCGCCGCGCGGCAAGGCTTCGGATGCATACATTTTTGCATAGCTGCACTGCACAATTCCACATCTAGGCAATGCTTAGATTAGTGCTATCTAAGCATCGTCCAGATGGACAACGGCCGCTTCCGGGTGGTCGTCTCAGCAAGGAACCTAGTCATGTCGATCAACAACATCCGCTTCCTGGACAGCTTCGTCTCCGTGGCGATCCTGATCCTCAGCCTCTCCCTCGCCGGCGCCACCGCCTTCGTTGCGGCTTAATTGGGCGGCTTAAAGCGTGGGATGCCGATAAGCCTCGCCGCCCCGATTGAAACGGCTCGCGGCGAGGCTCCGGCCCCTCAATCAAGGGTGACCGCCTCCGTCATGGAGATGTCTCCGAATCTTTCATATAAGGGTCCCTACAGCGGGACAGCCTGAGCTTCCTGAGTGTGAAGCCCGTTAGGCCCGTCGCCGCCGGATGCGCAGCGAACAGGGGTCATTGTCTTCAGTTCATCCGCGTTTTTCATAGGCGCTCAGCGCCACCTCGCAGCATCGCTCGCGGAGGTCAGCCATGCAGGTGCTTAGCCGCCCGCCGTCCGGTTGGCCCGCCCTGGTGCTCAACGCCGATTTCCGGCCGCTTTCCTATTATCCCTTGTCGCTCTGGCCCTGGCAGGACGTGATCAAGGCGGTCTTCCTCGATCGGGTGGACGTGGTCTCGACCTACGACCAGGAAGTCCACTCGCCGTCCTTCGCCATGAAGCTGCCGAGCGTCGTCTCGCTGAAGCAGTACGTGACCCAGGACCGGCCGCCGGCCTTCACCCGGTTCAATCTCTTCCTGCGCGACAGCTTCACCTGCCAGTACTGCACGGCCAGTGAAGAGCTGACCTTCGACCACGTCATCCCGCGCTCACGCGGCGGCCGGACGACCTGGGAGAACATCGTCACAGCCTGCGCGCGCTGCAATCTGACCAAGGGCGGGCGCACGCCGCGCGAGGCGCACATGCACCCGCTGCACGCGCCGCGGCGGCCCTCGACCTACGAACTGCAGGAGCACGGCCGCAGGTTCCCGCCGCACCACCTGCACGAAAGCTGGCTCGACTACCTCTACTGGGACATCGAGCTGGAGGCGTAGGCGCCGCCGTCAGGTGCCGGAAAACGACAGCACGGCGATGTGCTCGGCGCGGGGGAAGCTGGCGGAGATCGGCGCGCACCAGTTGAAGGCGGCGCCCGGGCGGACGGCCAGGCCGTCCTCGATCAGTTCGTGGGCCGGATCCGTTCCGTCCAGCAGCACATGGGCGAAGGGGCGGTTGTAGGCGTCCTTCGCGCCGGTGGGGTTCAGGGTGACGGCGTGGACGCCGCTGGCCAGGCTTTTCAGGCGCAGGGCGACCTGGCGGGCGGCCAGCGCCTCGGCCGGGCAGTGGGCGTCGGGCGAGGGCTGCGGGGTCACCGCGTCGGCGAGGCGCACGGCATGGCCGTCGACCACCAGCACGTCGCTCTGCAGGACCGCGATCCGCGGCGCGGGCGGGGCCGGCGGGCCGCCGTCGGCGAACAGCGCCGGGCGCTGGGCGCAGGCCGCCAGCATGCTGAACGACGCCAGCATGATGAAGCCGACGAGGGCGGCGCAACCCGCCGAATAGGCCATGGAAAACACGCGGGAGAGAGGCATGGTCAGGACCTTGAGGTTTCGAGGCCCCGCGCGGCGGGCGGGCTTGGGGGAGACTTCGCCGCGCGGGGTCCCGTCAGCGGCCTAGCCGCCGAACTTGTAGCGGAGGCCGACGGTCACCAGCGACGCGCCGAAGTCGCCGTCGACGCGCTTGGCGCCGGTGTCGAACTTCACGCCGGGCGCGCCCAGGTAGTGGTAGGCGACCTCGCCGGTGAGCTGGTCGTTGAAGGGATGGCTGATGCCGGCGTGCAGCTGGTAGGCGAAGGTAGTCTTGTCGCCGTGCGGCGAGGTTCCGCTGTCGTCGACCTTCACCTGGGCGATGCCGACGCCGGCGCCCAGGAACGGCCGCCACTGGCTGTCCGGCAGGAAGTCGTAGTAGCCGTTGGCGAAGCCGCCGACGACCTTCTGGTCGCCGAAGCCGGACTTGCCGCTGTTGTCCAGGTAGAGGATCTGGCCTTCGGCGCGCCAGCCGTTGCCGAAGCTCTTGCCGACGCCGGCGTCGATGGTCCAGCCGTTGTCGCTGCGCGGGCCGTTGGTTCCGTCGATGCGGCCGGAGAAGGTCGCGCCGGCGTCGCCGCGCACGTACCAGCTGTTGTCGCCGCCCGCGGGGGCGGCGGTCTGGGCGGCCGCCGGGACGGCGGCGAGGAGGGTCGCCGCGGACGCCGCGGCCAGGATGAGAGACTTCATTTTCTTGTACTCCTGCCCATTGATCGGGCTTGCCGGGCCCAGATCGGGGCGGCGGTGCGGCCGCGCTTCCAGCGGTGTGACCTGGGTTTCCACAGGTGTGACGCGATCAGCGGTTGTCCCCGGCTCGGCGGCGCCTACCTAAGGCCCAGTCGCTGCAATGAGGGGCGTGTGACCTCGTCTTCCCCAATCGTACCCCTGGCCCCGCCGTTCACCATGGCCGAGCCGCAGGGCCTGTCCGCCCCGATCGTGACCGCGACCGACGCCGGCGTGGCGGTCACCCTGGTCGACCTGAAGCGGCTGTGGATCCGCCACCAGGCCCTGGGCTCATTCCGGATGGAATATGACGGCCGCCGCCCGATGGTGGTCTTCCTGTTCACCCCGGCGCGGTCGCGCGCCACTGGCGAGCGGTTTCCGCGCGGCGCCTTTTCCCTGCTGACGCCCGGCGCGCCGGTGACGCTGGAAAGCGCCGAGCCGGTGGAAACCTTGGCGGTGGCCTTCGCCTGTCCCGCCGCCGCCGGCCTGCCGCATCAGGAGCGCGGCCAAAAGACGATCGATCCCGGCGTGCGGGCCCTGGCCCATGAGATCCGCCGCGTGCTGCTGAACGAGGGCGATGCGGCCATGGCCTATCTGGAGCAGCTGGCCGACAGCCTGATCGTGCGCGCGCTCATGGTCCGCGGCGCCGCCCAGCCCGCCTTGCCGACCGCTGGCCAGTCGCGGGCCAGCCTGGCGCGCCCGAGCCTCACCGCCTTCAACCTGCGCCGGGTTCGCGAACACATCGACAGCCGCCTGGCCGAGCGGATCACCGTCAACGAACTGGCCGCCGTCGCTGGCCTGAGCCGCGGCTATTTCTCCCGCGCCTTCCACGCCGAGACCGGCGAGAGCCCGCACAACTTCATCCTGGCCCGACGCCTCGAGGCGGTGCGCCAACGGCTGGACGACGGCGCGGACGACCTGGCGCTGGTGGCGGCCCAGACGGGCTTTTCCAGCCACGGCCACATGACCACCGCTTTCGGCCAGGCGTTCGGCGTCAGCCCGCGGGCCTATCGCGAAGGCCGCCGATCGGTCGACGTCCTTCAGGCCTAGAGCGCGGCGAGGGTGGCGGCGACCTGCGCGTCGGTCGCCTGGGTGGCGTCGACGGTGATCGCCCGCTCGTCGGGCGCCGGCGGCTCGAGCGCCGCGAACTGGCTGGGGACCAGGCTGGCGGGATAGTAGTGGTCGGTCCGTTGGGCCACCCGCGCCCGCGCCAGGGCCTCGTCGATCGCCACATAGACGATCCGCACCTGCGGGCGGCCGGCGCGCAGGGTGTCGCGATAGCGTCGCTTCAGGGCCGAGCAGGCGACGACGCCACAGCGGCCCTCGGCGATCCAGTCGTCCATCGCCTTCCCCACGGCGGCGAGCCAGGGCGCGCGGTCGGCGTCGTCCAGCGGCGCCCCGGCCCGCATCTTCGCCACGTTGGCGGCGGGATGCAGGTCGTCGCCCTCCAGGAACGGCCAGCCCAGACGATCGGCGAGGGCGCGCGCCAGGGTCGACTTGCCGGCGCCGGCGACGCCCATGACCAGCAGCACGGTCCCTGTCATGCTCCAGGTCTCCTTCGTGGCGGCGGCCCGGTCAAGGAACGCTTCGCCACGGTCGGGGTTGGAGCTGACTGAGCTGGGAGGCTGATGAAGGACATGCGAAGGCGCCCGCACGAGGCCGAGGCTGAGGCCGCGGCCGAACGGCCGGCTATCCGGTTCGACCGGACGACGGCGCTGGGCCTGGGCGTCCTGGTCGGGCTGAGCACGGTGTTCATCGAGCGGATGTTCCCGCCGCGTCCGGTCAAGGCGCCCGCCGAGCCGATCGATCGAAGCCCGCTGGCGATCGTGCGCCGAACCCTGGTCGAATTCGGCCAGGACCGCATCCCGGCCGTGGCGGCGGGCGGCGCCTTTTACGCCCTGCTGGCCCTGTTTCCGGCGCTGGGCGTGTTCGTCTCGCTGTACGGCCTGGTGGCCGACGTGGGCGAGGCGCAGCGGCACGTGGCGGCGCTTTCCGGCCTGCTGCCCGCTGGCGGGGTCACGGTGCTGGGCGACCAGTTGACCCGGCTGGCCGCAACGCCGCCGGCCAGCCTGGGGCTCACCTTCGCGGTCAGCCTGGCGCTGTCGCTGCTGAGCGCCAATGCCGGCATGAAGGCGGTGATCGCCGGCCTGAACATCGCCTTCGAGGCGCACGAACGGCGAGGGTTCCTGGCGGTCAATCTGGTCAGCCTGGGGCTGACCCTGGGGGCCATATTGATGGTGATCGCCGCCATGCTGACCATCTCGGCCGCGCCGCAGGTGCTGGCGCGGGTGGGCCTGGGCGGATGGGTCGCCGCGAGCTGGATGCGCTGGCCGGCGATGATCGCGGCGAGCGCGGTGGCGATCTCGCTGCTCTATCGGTTCGCCCCCTCGCGGATCCATGCGAGGTTCAGCTGGATCACCCCGGGCGGCGTTTTCGCCGCCTTCGCCTGGGCGGCGATGTCGTTCGGCTTTTCGCTCTATGTCGGCCGTTTCGGAACCTACGACCGGACCTACGGTTCTCTGGGCGCCCTGGCCGGCTTCATGACCTGGATCTGGCTGTCGCTGATCGTCATCCTGCTGGGCGCCGAGCTGAACTGCGAACTGGACCGCGCCGTCCCCAAGCACGTCGACGACTAGGCCCAGCTGAGGTCCGCGTGCTTCAGCGGCAGCTTGCGCACCCGCTTGCCGGTGGCGGCGAAGACCGCGTTGGCCAGCGCCGGCGCGATCGGCGCCACCGAAGGCTCGCCGATGCCGCCCCAGCGCGGGCCGCCGGTCAGCACCAGGTGGGTCTCCATCGGCGGGGTCTCGGCCAGGGTCAGCAGGGGATAGTCGTTGAAATTTCCCTGCACCGGCGCGCCGTCCTTGATGGTGATCTCGCCGTGCATGGCGGCGGTCAGGCCGTAGACGATCCCGCCCTCGATCTGCTGGGCGATCGTGTTGGGGTTGGCCGCGTGGTAGCAGTCGACGGCGGCGACCACGCGTTCGACCTTCAGCTTGCCGGCCTGGCTGACACTGACCTCGATCACCTGCGCGGTCACCGTGCCATAGGTGTCGACCACGGCGATGCCGCGGCCGCGGCCCTTGGGCAGGGGCGTGCCCCAGCCGCTTTCCTTGGCGACTTTGTCCAGCACGGCGACGTAGTCGGGCCGGTCGGCCGCCAGCTTGCGGCGGAACTGATAGGGGTCCTGGCCGGCCTCGTGCGCCAGCTCGTCGATGAAGCCCTCCAGGAAGAAGGTGTTCTGCGAGGCGCCGACGCTGCGCCAGAACATCACCGGCACGTGGGCGTTCTTCAGCACCACATCGACGCGGTTGTTGGGGATCTTGTAGGCGTGGGTGGCGATCACCTCCACGGCCATCGGCTCGACCCCGTTCTCGACCTTGCTGGCGCCCAGCGAGCGGAGCAGGGAGCCGACGGCGACCTGGCTCGAGATGGCGCTCGGCGTGCCGTCCGGGCCCATGGCGGCCTTGAAGCGCACGGCGGCCTGCGGGCGGTAGCGGTCGCGGCGGATGTCCTGCTCGCGCCGCCAGATCAGCTTCACCGGCTTGCCGACCGCCTTGGCCGCGGCGATGGCGTGGACCAGTTCGTCGTGCTGGGTGCGCCGGCCGAAGCCGCCGCCCACGAAGTGGTTGTGGACATAGACGTTCTCCGGCGCGACGCCGGCCTGCTGGGCGGCCAGACGCAGCACCGCCATGGGCGCCTGAGTTCCGATCCAGACATCGACCCGATCGGGGGCGAGCTGGACGGTGCAGTTGAGCGGCTCCATCGGCGCGTGCGCCAGATAGGGCGCCTCATAGAGGGCCTCGACGATCTTGCCGCCTTTCGCGAGTTCGGCCGGGGCGTCGCCGACGTTCTTGGCGTTGACCAACGGGCCGTCGAGGGCGTCGCGATAGGCCTTGTCGAGCTGGGCGCTGTCGACCTTCGAGGCGCCGCCTGAGGCCCAGACGGGCTTCAGCAGGTTCAGCGCCGAGCGGGCTCGCCAGTAGCGGTCGGCGACGACGATCACCGCGTCCTCGGTCTTGACGACCTTCAGCACGCCGCGGCGGCCCTGGATCGGGGTCTCGTCCACCGACACCAGCTTGCCGCCGAACTCGGGGCAGGAAAGGACGTCGGCGTAGACCATGCCGTCGACCTTGGCGTCGAGGCCGAACTGGGCCGAGCCGTCCAGCTTGGGCGCAGTGTCGAGCCGGGGCGTCCACTTGCCCAGCAGCTTGAACTGGTCCGGGGTCTTGATCGCGGGCTCGGAGGCCAGGACCACCTTGGCGGCGTCCGGCGCCAGCTCGCCGTAGGTGAAGCTGCGGTTCGACGCCTTGTGCAGGCACTTGCCGGGCGTGACGCTGCAATCGGCTGGATCGACCTTCCAGCGCTGGGCGGCGGCCAGGCGAAGGCGCTCGCGGGCGCTGGCGCCGGCCTGCTGCATCATCGAGACGGAGGAGCGTACGCCGGCGCTGCCGACGGTCTGCATGCCGCCGTAGAGCTTGCCCGCCGCGCGGACGTTGCGGTTGGCCGAGGCGTATTCGACGCGCACCTTGGCCCAGTCGCAGTTCAGCTCCTCGGCCACCATCATGGCGAGCGCCGTGGACGTGCCCTGGCCCATCTCCTGGTGCGGCAGGCGGATGGTGACGGTGCTGTCCGGGTCGATGACCAGGAAGGCCGTCATCTCCGGCTTCGGGTTCTGGCCGTCGGCCCAGGAGACCTTGCGCAGGCCTTTCGCGGCCGCCTGAACGGGAAACCCGATGGCCAGGCCGCCGGCGGCGGAGAGGCCGCAGAAGATCGCGGCGCGGCGGGAAAGTCTGGGTTGGAGGCTGATGTCGTTCATGGCGTCTACGCCTTCACCTTGGCCGCGAGGTCCGCGGCGCGATGGACGGCCTTCTTGATCCGCGGATAGGTGCCGCAGCGGCAGAGGTTGGTGAGGCCCGCGTCGATGTCGGCGTCCGTCGGCTTGGGATGGCTCTTCAGGAAGGCCGCGGCGGCCATGATCTGGCCGGACTGGCAGTAGCCGCACTGGGGAACGTCCTCCTCCAGCCAGGCCTGCTGGACCGGGTGCTTCCCGTCGCTCGACAGCGCCTCGATGGTGACGATCTGCGCGCCTTCCGCCGCCTTGGACGGCAGGATGCAGGTGCGTTGCGCCTTGCCGTTGATGTGCACGGTGCAGGCGCCGCACTGGGCGATGCCGCAGCCGAACTTGGTGCCGGTCAGCCCCAACTCGTCGCGCAGCACCCACAGCAGGGGCGCGTCGTCCTCGACATCCAGTTCGTGGCGCTGGCCGTTGACGGTGAGCGTGATCATCGCGGCGTCCCTCCCGCATCGGGTGACCGGGAGCCTACTCCCGTCGGGGCCTCCGCGACAGTCGCGGCGGTAGGCAAATCCAGCCTACGGGCAATTCCGTAGCGGACTCTGCCTAGGGATTCAGTCCGAATAGCGCGGCCATTGGCGGCATGGTTAACCCTGGTTCGAGAAGAACAAAGGGAGGCTCCCATGCCTTCGACCAAGCAGAGCCTTTCCGCCGGCGTCGTCCGATCCCCCGCGTTCCGTGCGGTCGCCCGTCGCTATGCCCCCCAGCGCCCGCCGCTGATCATCGGCCTCGGCCTGGCGGCGAGCATTTCGGTGATCCTCTGGATCGCCGCGGCCGCGGGCGCACACCTGATCATCGTCGAAGGGCTTCGGCTCGCGGCCGCGTAGCTGCCGCTGCAGCGGTTGGGGAGCCCTTGATCGAGGTCAACGCGGCGCCGCTCCGGCGGACCGACGTTCGGGTCGATCAACAGGAGACCCCGCCTATGGCCCAGGCCGCGTTCCATCCCGACAAGGTCGCGTCGAGCGCCGAACACGTTGACGTCCTGATCGTCGGGGCGGGCATTTCCGGGGTCGGGTCCGCCTATCACCTCCAGCACCAGTCGCCCGGGAAGAGCTTCGTCATCCTGGACAGTCTCGAGGGGCCCGGCGGCACCTGGCTGACCCACCGCTATCCCGGCATCCGGTCCGATAGCGACCTCTACACCTTCGGCTACCGGTTCAAGCCCTGGACGGGCGCGCCCATCGCCACCGCCAACGAGATCCTGACCTACATGAACGAGGTCATCGAGGAGAACGACCTGGGGCCGCACATCCGCTACCGCCACAAGGTGCTGACCGCGATCTGGTCGAGCGAGGCGGCGCGCTGGCGGATCGAGGCCGAGCGGACCGACACCGGCGAGCGCGTCGAGTTCACCGCCGGCTTCCTTTGGATGTGCCAGGGCTACTATCGGCACGAGGCCGGTCACACGCCCACCTGGCCGGGGATGGAGCGGTTCAAGGGCCGCATCGTCCACCCGCAGACCTGGCCGGAGGACCTCGACTACAGCGGCAAGCGGGTGCTGATCATCGGCTCCGGCGCCACGGCCGCCACCCTGGCGCCAGCCATGGCGCCCGACTGCGCGCACATCACCCTGCTGCAGCGGTCGCCGACCTATTTCGTGCCGGGCCGCAACGCCAACGAACTGGCCGAACAGCTCAACGCCCTGGAGGTCGACGAGGCCTGGGTGCACGAAATCGTGCGCCGCAAGATCCTGCACGACCAGGCGATCTTCACCCAGCGGGCGCGCGAGGAGCCGGAAGCGGTCAAAAGTGAACTGCTGGCCGGCGTCTCGGCCTTTGTCGGGCCCCAGGTCACGGCGGCGCACTTCACGCCGCACTATCGGCCCTGGCGCCAGCGGATCGCCTTCGTGCCGGACGGCGACCTGTTCCAGAGCGTGCTGAAGGGTCAGATGAGCGTCGTCACCGACGAGATCGAAAGCTTCACGGAAACCGGTGTGCAGCTGAAGTCGGGTCATTCGATCCCGGCGGACATCGTCATCACCGCCACCGGGTTCGATATCGCGGCGCTCGGCGACATCGCCTTCAACGTCGACGGCCGCGCCGTGGATTTCGCCGACACCGTGACCTACCGCGGCATGATGTTCACCGGCCTGCCAAACCTCGTCTGGGTGTTCGGCTATTTCCGCGCGAGCTGGACGCTGCGGGTGGACCTGCTCGGCGACTTCGTCTGCCGCCTGCTGCGCCACATGGACGACCTGGGGGCGAACAAGGTGGAGGTAGCGCTGCCGCCGGGCCTGAAGGACATGCCGCTGTCGAGCTGGATCGATCCGGAGGACTTCAACCCGGGCTATCTGCTGCGGGCGCTGCCCATCTTGCCGAAACGCGGCGACAGACCCGAGTGGCGGCACACCCAGGACTACTGGGCGGAGCGCAAGGCGCTGCCGGCGATCGACCTGGACGGGCCGGAGTTCGTCTATGGCGGCCTGGGCCTCAACCGGCGTTCGCCGAAGCGGGAAGTCGAGGCGGCCTAGCCTTCGACCTCAGCCGGCGCTCGTCGTTACCCGCGCGCCGGCCGTCAGCATGCGGTGGACCGGGCAGTGGTCTGCGATCTGCAGCAGGCGTTCGGTCTGGTCCGCGGCCAGCGGCCCCTCGAGCCTGACGGTCACCTCGAAGCCGTCGGCCGGCGTCTGTTGTTCGTCCTTGTGGTGGGTGACGCTGACGTGGACGTGGCCCAGCGGCCAGCCCTTCAGGTTGGCGTAGAGCCGCAGGGTCTGGGCCACGCAGCCGGCGAGCCCGGCGGAGACCAGTTCGTGCGGCGTGGGGCCGAGGTCGAGCCCGCCGGCCTCCAGCGGCTGGTCGGCGACGATGCGGGCCGGGCCCGCGCCGATCATCATCTGCATGCCGCCCTTGCCGGGGTCGTCGGCGGTCACGATCCGGGCCTCGGCCATGGCGGTCTCCTCGGGGGTTGGGGGCTTGTTTCGCTATGCCGCCAATTCACCGCCGTTTCGAGACACAAACGATACGAAGCGGCCCTACTGGCGCCCCGGACCCCCCTGAGATTGGCGTCGTGCGGCGAGCGGACTTCTCCTCCCCCCGAGCCTGCCCGCAGCGAAAAACCGGCGCCGAGGGCCAACATACCCCCCGGTCTTCCGACGCCGTCCACGGCTCCCTCGCCCACGCGGGGGAGCCGTTTCTTTTTCAAGGTGGGTTAGGCGCCTCTTTTGGCGGCGTGCGGAACGGACGGCTGGGCGGTGCGGTTTCCCTGTCCCCAAAAGGAGGACGCCATGACCGGCCAACCGCAGACCCATAACGATCCACAGTCCAACGAACGCCCGCGCGCGCCACGCCCGCCGCAACAGGGCGAAGACGTCAACAAGGCCAAGCTGGGCCGCGAGACGCCCGGGCGCGGCCTGGACACCGGCGTCGACCTCGGACAGATCCAGCCCGGCGCCAGCGGCGACGCCTCGCCGCTCGACGACTGACGGCCGCTAGGCGGGCTGCTCGCGCAGGTGCGGCGGCCCGCCGGCGGCGACCATGGCGGCGAACTCCTCGCGCGAATTGACCTTCGGGATCGGCCCGTCCGGGATCGGCACGCCCAGGAAGTCGCACAGCGGGGCCCAGCCGTCGGCCACGTGATAGACCAGCAGGCGTTCGGCCGGGATCGTCTCCCGAACCTCGCGGTTGTGGGCGTTGAAGACCTCGATGCACTTCGCGCGGTCGTGCATGCGGTAGTCGAACAGGCCGTGGAACACCTTGCGCAGCATGCGCGGGAAGGGCGCGGTGACGTCGGCGGGGATGTCGTTCTTGAAGATGGTGGCCTGGGTGCTCTCGAACCACTCGTCCGGGTCGCGTTCGGTGTGCACGATCTTGGCCTCGGGATAGGCGATCGCCAGCTCGCGGTAGAAGCTGGCGTTGGGCCAGTCGACGGTGGCGTTGTAGCCCGCAAAGATCTTCGCCCAGTCGGCGTGGTCGGGGTCCTCGGCGGCTTCGTACCACCAGTCCGGCGCCAGCGGATTCTTGAAGACCTCCATCATGTGGTAGCAGGGCCCGAGCCCTAGAGCCTCGATCGCGAGCTTGAGGGACATGGTCCCCGTGCGGCCGAATCCCGACCCGATCACCTTCAACGTCATGCCCGAACCCCCAATGATTGGCCGATCGCCCCCCAAGAATGGCGCGCTGGCACCTTGGCGCGAACTTTCGGGAGGCTCAAGAACGGCGTTCCGTTGACTTGGCCGAAAGCCGAGCCTTAGTCGCGGGCGTGTTTTGACGGAGGGATCCGATGGCCAAGTACGACAGCATCCTGGGCACGGTGGGCGACACGCCCGTGGTGCGGGTCAACCACCTCGCGCCCGAGGGCGTGAATCTCTACGTCAAGGTCGAGGCCTTCAACCCGCTGGGCTCGGTCAAGGACCGCCTGGCCTTGGGGGTGATCGAGGCGGCGGAAAAGTCCGGCGAATTGAAGCCCGGCCAGACCATCATCGAGGCCACCAGCGGCAACACCGGCATCGGGCTCGCCATGGTCTGCGCGGCCAAGGGCTATCCGCTGGTCATCGTCATGGCCGAGAGTTTCTCGATCGAGCGCCGCCGGCTGATGCGGTTCCTGGGCGCCAAGGTGGTGCTGACCCCCGCGGCCCTGCGCGCCACCGGCATGATCGAAAAGACCAAGGAGCTGGCCAAGACCCACGGCTGGTTCATGACCCGACAGTTCGAGAACGAAGCCAACCCCGACTACCACTCCCAGACCACGGCCGAGGAAATCCTGGCGGACTTCCCGAACGGGTCGCTCGACTACTGGGTGACCGGCTACGGCACCGGCGGCACGCTCAAGGGCGTGGCTCGCGTGCTGCGCGAAAAAAGCCCGAACACCAAGATCGTGGTCTGCGAGCCGACCGATGCGGCCCTGATCTCCAGCGGGGAAGGCCAGGCGCGCAACGCCGACGGCACGCCCGCCGCCGGCCACCCGGCCTGGAAGCCGCACCCGATGCAGGGCTGGACACCGGACTTCATCCCGAAGCTGACCGGCGACGCCATCGAGGCGCACCTCTACGACCAGGTGATCCAGATCAGCGGGCCCGAGGCCATGGCCAACAGCCAGGCGCTGGCCAAGCAGGAAGGCGTGTTCTGCGGCATCACCTCCGGCGCCACCTTCGCCGGCGCGCTGAAGGTCGCGGCCGAGGCGCCCAAGGGCGCGACCATCCTGGCCATGCTGCCGGACACCGGCGAGCGTTACCTGTCGACGCCGCTGTTCGCCGACGTCCCCGCGGAGATGACCGAGGAGGAGCAGGGCATCTTCAACTCCTCGCCGATGTTCACGGAAAAGGCGTAGCCCCCTTCAGCGTCATCCCGGCCGCAGCGTAGCGGAGAGCCGGGACCCAGCAGCTCAGGCACGCCGTGCGCTTGGGTCCCGGATCGGCCCTTCAGGCCGTCCAGGATGACGGATCTATCTGAACGGGAAAATTCCGCCGCTTTGCCCAGGCGCCTCGGACAGCCCGCGGATCTCCAGGTGGGCGCGGCGCGCGCCGCAGACACAGCGCAGCCGCGTCTCCAGGTTGGCCACCGGCTGGCGCGCCAGGCCCTGGCCGACCCAGGGCTTCGGGTCGATCGCCGCCTCGCGGCCGCAGCCGCACACCGCCCAGAGGCTGGAGCGCGCCGCGAGCGCCTGGTCGAGCCTGGGCCAGGCCAGCCGGGCCTCCGTGACGATGTGGGTCGCGCCGTCGGCCATGTCCGCTCTCCCTGAGGACTTCAGGTCAAGAACAAAAACAGAACTTTCGGTCACGTGCGAGTCCCCCAAGGCTGTGCTTTTCGCCGGCCGCAACCGCGCCGCGAACGGGACCTTTACGAGTCCCCTGTCCGCCAAGGCCCAGCCGCCTCTCGAACCCTGATCTGCTTCGGCGCGACCCTCCAGGCCCCGCCGCGATCCATCCCCAAGGAATGCTGGGAATCTGCAGGCGTTCGCGGGCCCGCTGCGCCGGAAGATCGAACCCCGACCCTGCGACGCCAACTCTCATCCCTATGGAACCCGCGGTGGGCTATCGGTGGCTGGGTTGAGCGCCTAGATAGTCGTCTTCTGAGGTGGGGCGTCGCTTATGGCGTCATTACGGGACGGGGCGAACCGGCTCGCTGAGCCGCGGACAAGTATGCGCATCATCTGCGATTTCGACGGCACGATCACGCGTCAGGACACCACGGATCTGGTGCTCGAGCGTCTGGCCGACCGCAAGTGGGCCGTGCTGCAGGATGCCTGGCTGGCGGGCAAGCTGACCGGCGCGGACTGCATGACCGGCCAGATCGCCCTGGTCGGCGGCTCCCAGGCCGACCTCGAGGCGGTGCTAGACAGCGTCCAGCTGGACCCCGGCTTCGCGGAGTTCGTCGCCTGGTGCGAGACCATGGGCTTTCCGGTCAGCATCGTCAGCGACGGCGTCGACCGCTTCATCGACCGCATCCTCACCCGCCACGGCCTGGACCGGGTGACCGCGACGGCCAACCGCCTAGCCGGCGCGCCCGGCGCGTGGAGCCTGGAGTTGCCCTGGCGCGAGGCCGGCTGCGCGGCCGGCTCCGGCGTCTGCAAGTGCGCGGTTTCGGCCCCGAGTCTTTCAGAGCGGGACGCGCCCATGGTCTACATCGGCGACGGCCGCTCGGACTTCTGCGTCTCGGCCAAGGCCGACATCCTGTTCGCCAAGGGCGCGCTCGCCGACCACTGCGCGGCCCACGGTCGCAGCTACTATCCCTTCGACACCTTCCATGATGTTAGGCGTAGGCTGACTATGCTGGTGGGCGCTCGTCCCCCCATGCTAGGCGAAACGGCCCAGGTCTGACTCAAGGGTCCTGAAGTCCCTTCGGAGTTTCCCCATGTACGACGCGCCCGCCTCATTGAGCGAAGCCGAGCTGCGCGAGCTCGACGCCCAGTATTGCTCGTGGGGTGATACGGTCCACTACGTCGACCAACCGAAGTTCTTCGAGAGCTGCGACGGCAGCTACATGTTCGACGCCCAGGGCCGGGCCTATCTCGACCTGCAGATGTGGTACTCGACGGCCAACTTCGGCTACCGCAATCCGCGGCTGGTCGAGGCCGCGCACCGCCAGCTGGACCGCATGCCGCAGGTGGCGTCCTCGCACCTGCACCGCGAGAAGATCGAACTCGCGGCCCTGATCGCCCGCGACGTCGAGGCCAAGTTCGGCGCCAAGGGCCGGGTGCATTTCAACGTCGGCGGCGCGCAAGCCGTGGACGACAGCCTCAAGATCGTGCGCAACGTTTCCGGCGGCCGCACCCGGATGTTCTCGTTCCAGGGCGGCTATCACGGCCGCACCCTGGGCGCGTCGACCGTGACCTCGTCCTACCGCTATCGCCGCCGCTTCGGCCACTTCGGCGACACCGCCCATTTCGTGGAATTCCCCTACGCCTTCCGCGGCCCCAAGGGGATGAGCAAGGAGGAGTACGGCGCCAAGATCGTCGCCGACTTCGCCCGACTGTTCGAGAGCGACTTCCACGCGGTCTATGACGTGAAGGCGCAGGAAAGCGAATTCGCCGCCTTCTATGTGGAGCCGGTGCAGGGCACGGGCGGCTACATCGTCCCGCCGATGAACTTCTTCAAAGACCTCAAGAAGGTGCTCGACCAGTACGGCGTCATGCTGGTGGTCGACGAGGTCCAGATGGGCATGTACCGGACCGGCAAGCTGTGGGCGATCGAGCACTTCGGCGTGACGCCGGACGTGATGATCTTCGGCAAGTCGGTGACCAACGGCCTGAACCCGCTCAGCGGCGTCTGGGCCAAGGAAGAGTACATCAATCCGACCGTCTTCCCGCCGGGCTCGACGCATTCGACCTTTAACGCCAACCCTATGGGCACCTCGGTCGCGCTGGAGACCCTGCGCATGGCCATGGGCATGGACTATGAGCGCAGCGTGCCGGAGAAGGGCGCCTACTTCCTCGAAGGTCTGAAGGAGCTGCAGAAGCGCTGGCCGCAGATCGGCGACGTGGACGGCCTGGGCCTGGCCCTTCGCTGCGAGCTCTGCCAGGAGGACGGATTCACGCCCGACAAGGCGCTGATGGACCGCATGGTGGCCGAAGGCCTGCGCGGCGATCTCGACGTCGACGGCAAGAAGATGGGCCTGATCCTCAACGTCGGCGGCTACTACAAGAACGTCATCACGCTGGCGCCCTGCCTCGACATCACCCGCGAGGAGATCGACCTGGCGCTGAAGCTGCTCGACGCCCTGCTGCGCCGCTGCGTGCAGGCCTGACGGCTGAGGGGCGATGCGGGCGGCGCTCCTTCATCTGGATACGGCCTTGATCGGACAGGATGCGCTGGCCGGGCGAGTGGCGTCCGCGGGCGGCCGCACGGTCGAGGCGCGCGACCTTGGCCCGGCGCTTCGCCTGTGGAGCCGACCCAGGGCCATCGAGGCGCTGCGGGCGCGGCTGCGCGAGGCCCTGCCGGCGGCGGAGGGCGCGGCCGTGGTGATGACCGGCTCCGGCGACTTCCACCATGTGAGCCCGCTCCTGCTCGAACGCGCGCTGGAGGCCTCCGACGCCCCGGCGGTGACGGTGCTGCATTTCGACAACCATCCGGACTGGGTGCAGTTCGGAAACGGGGTCCACTGCGGCTCGTGGGTCGGCTGGGCGGCGCGTATGCCGAGGGTCGCCAAGGTGATCACGGTCGGCGTCTGCAGCCGCGATATCAGCAACCCCAGCCCGCGACGCGCCGACCTGGACCTGATCGCGGGGGACCGGCTGGAACTCTACGCCTACCGCGAACCGGACGGCGCCGACGCGGTGCGCCTGTGCGGGCGCGAATGGCCGACCGTCGAAGCGATGGGCGAGGA